>CANCGR010000229.1 GCA_947377625.1 Gammaproteobacteria bacterium
GCGAAACCAAACTTGCGGACAAAAGCTTTCTGCAAGCACTGAAACTGGATGCCACCAATTCGAAAGCGCGCAACAATTACGCAGCGTTCCTGTTTGCCAACGGTCGGTTTGATGAGGCTTACAAGCAGCTGCAATTGGTAGTGGAAGACACCCAGTACGAACAACGCCCGCAAGCGTTTGAAAATCTGGGTCTGTCGGCCCTGCGTCTGGGCAAGATGCAAGAAGCCGAAGATGCCTTCAAGCGTGCGCTGCAACTCAATACCAACCAATTTCGGTCAAGCGTGGAACTTTGCAGTCTGATGCTTGCCAAAAAAGACGTGGCGCAAGCAAACAATTATTACCGCAACTACCTCACTTTGAGCCAGTTCTACAATATCGCGCACAACCCGCGTAGTCTGTGGGTGGGCATCCAGCTGGAAGCGGCCATGGGCAACAAAAGCAATGTGCTGGCTTATGGCAAACAACTGGAAACCAAATTTGCTTCTGCTCCTGAATTGAAGCTCTACCAACAACTTCTGGAAACACTCAAATGATGGACTCCCCACAACCGACGCAGCGTGAACACAGTGGTGCTTCGCCAGGCACTATGCTGCGTGAAGCCAGGGAAGCAGCCAACCTTACCCATATAGCTGTTGGCGAAGCCTTGCATCTGACCGCTCACTACATCAGGTCACTGGAAAACGATGAGTACAACAAGTTGCCGGGCCTGATTTTTGTCAAAGGCTATATCAAGTCGTATGGGCGCTTTCTCAAGCTGGATGTTGATGCCTTGCTGGACTTGTATGAACAGCGCGTGCAAGACATGCCACCAGTAGTCAAGAGCCAAACACTGGCTGGAAACTACACACGCAAGCGCAATGACCAGGCTATTGGGTGGGCCATAGCTGCCACCTTGGTTATTCTGCTGGGCTTGGGAATTGGATGGTGGTTTGTAGGTCGCGAAGACAAGCCTGACAACAGCACACAACTGGAGCTGCACAAATCACAGCCGGTTATCCAGAATACTGCATCAAGCAATAATGCCGAATCCGGTCAAGCCGCCACCGGCAGTGAAACTGATTCCACAGCAGAGCCCGGCACAGCCAGCACCAATGATTCACCAACAACATCTGCTACCGACGCGGCCAACTCTGCAGTATCTACTGTGCCAGCCGGTGCGCCCGTAGCTGGCCCGACCCAAGGCCAGTCAACCGCGAATGCTCCATCGGCCGTTGCCAGCCCGCCTGCGACCACAACGGCGCCAGCCAGCGCTGCCGACAAGATCTCGGTAACCCCATCGCAGGCCGGCGGACGCCAGATCAATCTGCGCTTGCCTGGGCCTGACCAGTTGCAGATAAATTTCGGTTCCAACAGTTGGCTGGAAATTGATGACGCTGCAGGCAAGCGTCTTTATTCCGAGATGTTGCATGCCGGTGACAACTTCCTGTTGACCGGACGTGCACCGTTCCAGGTATTGCTGGGCGATGCGCGCAAAGTAAAAGTGAATTTCAATTCGTCGCCGATTGATATCAGCACCAGCATTCGTAACGACTCCACGGCCAGGCTGACAATGAACAACCCTGGCAATGCTGCGCCACCGCTGGCAGAAAATTCTGCAATGGGCGCGCGCACTGCAGGAGTCAATCCCTGATGCGTATGCAGTCGCCCATTGTGCGTCGCCGCTCCCGCCAGATCATGGTGGGAAAAGTGCCCGTGGGTGGCGATGCGCCGATAGCAGTACAAAGCATGACCAACACTGAAACCTGCGATGTGGAAGCCACACTGGCGCAAATCCGCAAGCTGGAAGCGGTGGGTGCCGACATCGTGCGCGTGTCGGTGCCAACGATGGAAGCCGCTGAAGCCTTCAGAAAAATCCGCGCCGGCACCACGGTGCCTTTGATAGCCGATATCCACTTTGATTATCTGATTGCGTTGAAAGTGCTCGAATACGGTGTCGATTGTCTGCGCATCAATCCAGGCAATATCGGTCGCGATGATCGTGTACGTGCGGTGGTGGAATCTGCGCGTGATCACAATGTTCCCATCCGCATTGGCGTCAACGCCGGCTCGCTCGGCAAAGAACTGATGCGCAAATATGGCGAACCCAATGCTGATGCAATGGTGGAGTCGGCCATGCATCACATAGACATTCTCGACAGTTACGATTTCCAGAATTTCAAAGTCAGCTTGAAGGCGTCCGAAGTGTTCATGACCGTCGCCGCCTATCGCAAACTGGCCACACAGATTGATCAGCCGTTGCATCTGGGTATTACAGAAGCCGGCGGCTTGCGTTCCGGCACCGTGAAATCTTCTGTCGGTCTTGGCCTGCTGTTGATGGACGGCATTGGTGACACGATCCGAATTTCGCTGGCCGCTGATCCGGTCGAAGAAATCAAAGTCGGTTTCGACATTCTGAAAAGTCTGGGTCTGCGTCACAAAGGTGTGAATCTGATTGCGTGTCCAAGCTGTTCGCGGCAGAACTTCGACGTGATAGCCACGGTGAATGCACTGGAAGCGCGACTGGAAGACATCACGACCCCGATTGATTTGTCGGTGGTCGGTTGCATCGTCAACGGCCCGGGCGAAGCTTATGTGTCTGATATTGGTCTTACCGGTGCAACGCCTTACAACATGGCTTACGAAAATGGTGTCACCAGTCACAAGATTGCCAATGAAGATCTGGTAGATGAGCTGGAAAAAATGGTGCGTCGCAAAGTGGCCGAAAAACAGGCGCTTGAGCAACAAGCACTACTGAACAACGAACCACAGCCAATCAGACTGGTTGGGGAAGCGAGTTGATCCAGTGAATAAAATCCAGGCTATCCGGGGTATGAATGACGTACTGCCGGCTGAATCCCCGCGTTGGCAATACTTCGAACAAATTGCCCGTCAATTGCTGGCTTCCTATGGCTACCAGGAAATCCGTTTTCCGGTGCTGGAGCAGACGCAATTGTTCAAGCGCTCCATCGGCGAAGTGACAGATATTGTCGAAAAAGAAATGTATACCTTCGAGGATCGTAACGGTGACAGCTTGACCTTGCGCCCTGAAGGCACCGCCTGTTGCGTAAGAGCAGCAGAGCAGGGTGGCTTGTTGTACAACCAAACCCAGAAGCTCTGGTATCTCGGCCCGATGTACCGGCACGAGCGCCCGCAGAAAGGCCGCTATCGCCAGTTCTTTCAGCTCGGCGTTGAAACCTTTGGCATGGCCGACAGCGATGTAGAAGCTGAACTGCTGATGATGTGCGCTGATCTGTGGCGCAGTCTTAATCTCACCGAGCATGTACAACTCGAAATCAACTATTTGGGCAATGCCGAGGACCGCGCCCGCTTTGGCAAAGCCCTGCATGAATTCCTGCTGCCGCTGCGCGAGCAGCTTGATGAAGATAGCCGGCGCCGGCTCGACAGCAACGTGCTGCGTATCCTTGACAGCAAGATTCCCTCAACCCGGGAATTGCTTGTGAATGCCCCTCGCATGGCTGACTATGTCGGCGCCGATTCCAGCCAGCAATTCAAATTGTTACAACAAATGCTGGATGCAGCCGGAATCTGCTACCTCATTAATCCTGCGTTAGTGCGCGGACTCGATTATTACAACGGTCTGGTGTTTGAATGGACCACCGACAAGCTGGGGTCTCAGGCGACCGTATGTGCGGGCGGTCGTTACGACAACCTGTCAAAACAATTGGGCGGCAGCGCTACGCCGGCAGTTGGTTTTGCGATGGGTGTTGAGCGCTTGTTGTTGATGCTGGAGGCAACGCAACAGTTGCCGTCCTCACTCAACCAGCAGGTCGATGTTTATGTGGCGCTGGTAGGCCAGGGTGTGCAGAGCCAGGGGCTGTTACTGGCGCGCGATTTGCGCAAGGAGTTGCGGGGGTTGCGTATTTTGACCCACTGCGGCGGGGCTAAATATAATGCCCAGCTCAAAAAGGCCTTTGCCTCAGGAGCACGTTGCGCGGTGATACTGGAAGGTGACAGCGTTCAGCTGCAGGCAAAATTCAAAGTTCTTGATACTGAGGGCGCAACAACAGAGCTGCCGGTGACGGCATTGGCTGCTGAGTTGGCCCGTTTTTTCAATCTGGATTGAAGGAGAAATTCCTTGGCACTTGATACGACCGACGAAGAACAAGTAGAAGCCCTCAAGAATTGGTGGAAGGACAACGGCACCTCACTGCTGGCCGGTGTGGTCGTGGTGTTGGCGGTGATGTTTGGCTTCCGCAAATGGCAGGACTCCCAGTCAGTGACGATGGGTGAGGCTTCTGATCTGTATCAGCAGATCGCCGATCTGTCGGTAGCCAACCTTGGCAAAGCCGTTACTGATGATGATTTATTGGCGGCACAAAATCTGTACAGCCAGTTGAAGGGCCAATATTCATCAAGTGTCTATACCCACTTTGCGGCACTGGCGATGGCAAAATTCCATGCCGAAAAGGGTGAGCTTGACCAGGCTGCCGCAGAGTTGCAGTGGGTGCTCGACAACCAATCGCTTGGCTTCATGAAAAAAGCCGACCCGGAAATGTTCCAGATCGCCAGACAGCGTCTGGCACGTATTCGTCTGGCGCAGGGCAATGCCCAGGCGGCTCTGGATCTGGTGCGTGGTGCTGATGCTGGCAGCTTTGTCACCACGTTCTCGGAAACCGAAGGAGATGCCTTGCTGCAATTGGGTGACAAGGAAGGCGCCAAGGCCGCGTATCAAAAGGCACTGGCTGCCTATAGCGATGGCAATCCGGCCTTGCTCAAACTCAAGTTGCAGGATCTGGGTGTCAGTTCTGCGGAAGTTGCACCATGAAAAATTCAAGCCTTGCCCTGCGTATTGCCTTGTTGATCGCTGCTGCCTTGATGTTGAGCAGTTGTAGTTGGGGCATGTGGGATTTCTTGCGTGACAGTAAAACCAAGCGCCCCGACAAACTGGTCGATTTCAAGGAAGAAGTCAGCTTCCACAAGAACTGGAGCGTTGGGGTTGGCGACGGACAGGGCGACAGATTCAATCGCCTGAAACCTGCACTTGTGGGTGGTGTCATTTACGCCGCTGGCAACGACGGCGATGTCGTGGCAGTGAATACCAAAGATGGCCGCAAGCAATGGAGCGTCGATCTTGATGTTGAAATCAGTGGTGGAGTGGGTGCAGCAGCAGGCCTGGTGCTGGTAGGCACTGAAGACGCAGTCATCTATGCACTTGATGCCGCTACCGGCAAAACCCGCTGGAAAAGTTCAGTGTCGAGCGAAGTGCTGTCGGCACCTGGTACTGATGGCAAGGTTGTGGTCGTGCAGAGCATTGATGGCCGCATCACTGGCCTTGACGCCACCAACGGCAACCAAGTGTGGACCTACGAAGGGCAGGTGCCCGCGTTGAGTCTGCGTGGACCCA
>CANCGR010000230.1 GCA_947377625.1 Gammaproteobacteria bacterium
GCATGTTCGGACGGCCAGGCACTGCGCAGCAACGGGTGGAGCGCATGCAAACCGGGCGCAGCATTCTCGATTCTGTGCGAGACGACCTGGCAGAACTTTCGCGCACTGTTGGCACGCGCGACCGCGCGCGTCTTAATGACTACCTCACCAACGTGCGAGAAACCGAGCAGCGTATTGAGCGCGCAGAACAGCAATCACGTAGCAACCTCGACATCCCCGGTGCCCCGGTGGGCATACCCGACTCTTTCGCCGAACATGTCGGTTTGCAGTTTGAGTTGTTGACGCTGGCCTTTGCTACCGACATGACGCGCGTGTTTACTTTCATGATGAGCCGCGATGTGACCCAGCGCGTCTATCCCGAGATAGGCATTAACGAACCCCATCATGCGCTGTCTCATCACACTGACGATGCCGAAATGGTAAAGCTGTTGGTGAGGCTCAATACCTATCACGTGTCGCTGTTTGAAAAGTTCATCGCCCGGCTCAAAGCAACTCCAGACGGTGACGGCTCGTTGTTGGACAACTCAATGATTCTCTACGGCAGCGGCATGAGTGAAAGCCAGATTCATGAGCGACGCGATTTGCCGACGCTATTAGTCGGCGGTTTTGGCGCACGCGGCAGTCGTCACATACAGACCGCAGCCGAAACACCGGTGGCCAACTTCATGCTCACGCTGTGCCAGTACTACGGCATGGACATGGAGAGCCTGGGCATTAGCACCGGCACTGTGGACTTGGTAACCGGATGAGCAAAACGTCTCCCACTTTCGAGAAAGTCGTTGTCACAGTGGCTGCTGCTTCCCTGCTGTGGCTGCTTGCCAATACGGCCTGCGCGGCTGCAGGTGATCTTGCCAAAGCCGCCGAGCGCAGCGATCTAAGCACTGTGCGAGCTTTGCTCAAAGCCTCCACAGCAAAAATTGATGAGCCCGCACGCGATGGCATGACAGCGCTGCTCTATGCCGCGCAAGCCAATGATGTACCAATGGCGGAAGCACTGCTGGCCGCTGGTGCCGATGCTAACCTCGGCAACCGTTACGGCATCACTCCACTATGGCTTGCATCCATCAACCGCAGCACGGCGATGGCAAAACTGCTGTTGAAATTCAAAGCCGACGCCAAGGCCGCGCTACCACATGGCGAAACCGCTCTTATGGCGGCCGCGCGCGCAGGCTCGGCTGAAGTGATTGATTTACTGATCGCAGCCGGCGCCAATCCCAATGCCAGCGAATTATCACAAGGTGAAACCGCGTTGATGTGGGCCGCCGCTGAAGATCACCCTGAAGCTATTCGCCACTTGGTGAAAGGCGGCGCCGATATCAATACCCATTCGCGCGCGCTAAAGCTGGCGGCAATGAACTGGGTACAAGTCGGCATGGTATCCACCACCTTGCCCGTCGGCGGCTGGACCGCTGCGATGTATGTCGCACGCCAGGATGCCAAGGCCGCACTGCAAGCGCTCGCCGAGTTGGGCGCCAACCTGGATGCGCAAGACGAAGACGGCACCACCGCGCTGCAGCTCGCCCTTATGAATGCTCACTATGATTTATCAGCAGCGTTGCTTGCACGAGGCGCCAACCCGAATGTGGCAGACCGCACCGGCATGAATGCTTTATATGAGGCTGTGCTTATGGTTTCGCAAAGAAAAGATACTGGCCGGCCCTTGATGCCACGCGTCGACACCTTGAAAGCCATTGACCTGGTGCGGCTTATGTTGGCGAAGGGCGTTGATGTCAACGCGCGCTTGAAGAGCCCCACTATCGGACGCCACCATGATTTCGCCGACGGTGAACTCGGCGCTGGCGCCACAATCTTGATGCGTGCAGTGAAAAGCAATGACCTTGAGTCGATGCGGCTGTTGCTGGCAGCAGGTGCTGATCCCACTATCAAGACTGACAAAGGCTTGAGTGCTTTTGATTTAGCCGAAGGTAAAGGTCGCTCACCTGCGAACAAGGCTGCTCAGGCACTACTGGCAGAGCTCACCAAGACTAATGAATAGAGAGCTGTTTTTGGGATAAAACGACCGCCTCCTGGAATACCGTTTTCTGTGCGGGCAGTGCGAGAGATCAAAGGGATCAAAGTAATTTGATTTGGCCTTCCGACCTTTGTGTGAGTCCGCCTGTTCAAGAGGCTGGGTACAGCTTCGGCAGCCACCGCTCTACCGCCTCAACAGGAAAACCCAGGCGCACAGGGCCGCGCTCGTTATCTGAAACAAGGTAACCTTTTGCAAGCAATGTGGTCAGCACATCCCGTGCTGTTCTTTCCTGGTATCCGGTTATTTCCGGTGCCCGACCACGCTTGAATTCACCTGCTAGCCATGCCTCTCTCAGCAATGCAAACGAGCCTTTCGGCAGCCTTTTCAGCGCCACTTCTTCCTGGATATGAATATTCATTCGCACCATGAAATTGTCTGTGTCCAGCAACCCGGCCATGAAATCCATCTGATCCACTGCAGCCTTGAGGAAGAATCTGCAAAAGTTAACCAGTTCCTCGTGGCTTAAATTTCCTCTACCGTCCAGATCGCCCTTCCGGGACGCATCTGCGGCCATAAGACTTGCCTTGTATTGCTCAACACTGCGGGCAAGCCCTCTTGAAACGGACCAAAGACTGCTACCAATTCCAGTTTCCAAAAACCACGCATGGGAAAACAAGCGCATGACACGCCCATTCCCATCCAGAAATGGGTGTATCCATGCAAGCCGGTGATGTGAAGCAGCAATCGCAATCACTTGCTGCACTTGTGACAGCCGCGCCGGGTCATAGGCTTCTTCAAACCGGCTTAAAAACCTTGAAATATTTTCAACCAAGGGCGGGATATGCCGCCCAACCACAACTTCGGTTTTCCTGAATTCACCTGGTATGACTTTCAGTTTCTTGCCGGTGTCCGGGTTCTCAACCCACAGAAGTTCTTCAGGAAGACGAGAACAAAACTCACGATGCACCCACAACATAAACTCACGGGATGGCTTTATCCTGGGCGCATGACCGGAATCAATAAGCTTCTGCACGTCAATATGCGCCTTGGCCTCAAGTTGCAGATTGCGTTGCTTATGATCTTTTGAAAAGTCACCTGCCAATGCCTTATCAATGTCTCTTGGGTGAGTATCATGGCCTTCTATCAAGTTGCTGTAGTAACAGTTCATGGAACGTACAAGATCACCGATTGATTGGCGCACAATCGGATGCACAGTGCCCGCCAAGGCACTGCCTTTCTTGGCCAACTCCATCGCCATATCTTCCAGCTCCTTGTTGCCAAGCGCGGGAAGCATAGGCTCCATGAGTGCAATAGACTCAGTCGTCATGCTAGCTTTCTCAATCAATTTTGCCGGAATATTGCCGGTTCATATGCCGGTTTATATTTAAAATATATTAAATAATATCAGCTAGTTGGAATTTAAATAAAGAAATAAAGTTCTCAAATTTGCCGGTAAAAATGCCGGCTAAGTTGGAGCATTCAAAAAAGACGGTCCACCTTGGTACTGATGGGCCGGATATCGGCCAAAGCCCCTGGTTACAGGTCAGCCACCAGCAGCAAAACAAGCTCGGTTGTCAGGCGTCTTTGAATGATCTCCGCGCGCTGGTACGCAGCGGATCGAGCAATGCAGACAAACCGTTATGGTCGATCTCGTGCATCAGTGCCAGCAAGCTGCCTAATTCGCCGTGAGGGAAGCCCACCTTGGCGAACCAGTTCAGATAATGGCCCGGCAGGTCGGCGAGCAGGCGCCCTTTGTATTTGCCGAAGGGCATCTCGCGGCTTACCAGCAGTAGCAGTTTTTCCTGATCCATGACGAACCTTACGACTCTCCTGCATTAAAACGGTAGCGCGGCAGCAAGGTCAGCAACAGCGCGGAACTGACCAACACTCCCGCTGCGATAAACAGTCCTACGTCATAGTTGCCATAGATTTGCCGCAACCAGGCCAACCCGGTGATCCCCAGGCCTGATCCCAAATAAAACAGCGCAAACACCACACCGTAGGCTCTGCCGTAAGCAAGATTGCCGTAGTAGCGCTTGATCAGGAACGCCAACACGTCGAATTCGGCGCCGAGCAAGAAGCCTAACAACACCGCGCTGACGATGGCGGCATTCGGGTAGAGCGCATACAACACGCAGGCCACAGCACCGCCGATGGCTACTGTCTGCATCACACGTGGCGCAAACACCAGATCCATCACAAAGCCAACGGTGACGCGAGCCAACAGCAGTGCAAAACCAAAAACGGTCGTGACGACGGCGCGCGCATCCGTGGGTGTCCACCCTGCCTCGGTCAACAGGGGCACTTGCTGGCTCACCAAGCTGGTGGCAGTCAGCCCCAACATGAAGAAAGCAATGTTGAGCACAATGAATGAGCGCTCACGCGACAGCTGCGCAAAGGCAATGCCCTCGGCTTTGCCATAGCGATGCTGCAAGGCCGCCGCTTGCGCCGCTGTGGGTTCACGCAAGCAGCAATACACCACTGGCCAGCTCACCAAAACCACCAGGGCAGCCAGACCCAACACGGCACCACGCCAACCATAAAGTGGAATCAACGCAGCAGTTAGCAACGGCACCAGGGTGCTGCCGACGCCAATGCCACCATTGGCGCAACCCAGCGCGAGGCCCAGACGCTTGTCGAACCATTGCGTCACGGCGCGCAAATAACCCAGGGGCCACAGTCCAAGTCCAAACACGGGCACCAGCGCCCATAACAGGTAATACACCGCCAGATTGGGCGGTGTGAAATACAAGGCCGCCAGCGACAAACCAAACAGCGGAATAGACGTCAACACCGTGCGCCGTGCGCCGAAGCGATCCACGCAATACCCCTGCAGCGGTGAGACCAGCACGATCATGTAGGCAACAATCGTGAACGCAAACGAGACCTGCACGCGCGACCAGCCAAATTCCTGCTCGATGGGTTGTATGTAAGCGCTGATGGTGAGGACAGCAATAACGCTGGGGCCAAGCGCCAACCCGACCACCGATCCCAAGGTTGTCAGAATTCCAGAGCCTTTCGCTTCAACAGATGGATTATTGCCTGGCATAAGGTGTTCCCCTTTTTTATCAGTTTTTGGCGATGGTACCACCTGCACCGCTGCCCCACGCCAGTATCCCACGCTACTGCGCCACCTGATGGCAAGGTTGAGTGCTCCTTGGCGGGTTTTGTACAGCAGGAATTTGATACCTGTCCCAGGTGTCTGGCACTTCGTGCCAGCCCTCTATTCCCGCGCACAAAAACGCAACCTAATGAAAATCACAAAAAGAAAATGCCAAGACTTTAATAGGGTTTTATTAAATCGTGTTTTCTTAACAAGCCGCACTTGTTACGTGTATTAGCATGCTGCCAAAC
>CANCGR010000231.1 GCA_947377625.1 Gammaproteobacteria bacterium
CGTGCAAGGTGATGCGATAGCCGTTGGGCGGCAGCAGCAGGTTGTCGCGGATATGCACCGAGTGCACGAGGAAGCCAAGTTCCTGCGATAGTTTCTTGCGAACACCCTTGATACGGCCCAGCAGTTCGCCGTTTTGTTTCTGGTCAACCAGTGAGATCAAGCGGTAGCCCACTTCCAGCCCGATGATGTCGGTGCTGAGCACATCGTCCCATTCCAGTTCCTTGCTTTGTTCAGGTGCTTGTTCCGAAGCGGCCACTGGTGCCGGCGCCAACGCTTTTTGCCGGTCGCGCAGCCACAGTTGGCGCCCGGCTGCCACCAAGCCCCCACCGAGTGTGAGAAACATCAGGTTGGGCATGCCGGGCACCAGCCCCATCGCTACGATCATGCCGCCGGATATAAAGTAGATTTTGGGGTTCTCGAACAATTTGAAATTGTCGGCAGCCACTGTGTCATCGCTATCGTTGACGCGCGTCACGATCAACGCCGCTGCGGTGGACAACAGCAATGCCGGTACCTGCGCCACCAGACCGTCACCAATGGTCAGCAGGATGTAGTTGGTGGCCGCTTGTGAAGCCGAAAGATTGTGCTGCAACACGCCGATCAGAAAACCGCCGATCATGTTGATGAACAGCACCAGGATGCCGGCCACCGCGTCACCACGTACAAACTTGCTGGCACCGTCCATCGCGCCGTAGAAGCTGGCTTCGCGTCCGACTTCTGCACGCCGCGCACGGGCAGTGGCCTGATCGATCAAACCGGCACTCATGTCGGCGTCGATGGCCATCTGCTTGCCGGGCATGGCGTCCAACGTGAAACGTGCAGTCACTTCCGAGATGCGACCCGCGCCCTTGGTAACCACCACGAAGTTGATGATGATCAAAATGGCGAATACCACCAGACCCACCGCGTAGTTGCCACCCACCACAAATTTTCCGAACGCCTCAATCACATGGCCGGCCGCGCCGGGGCCGTCATGACCACGCATCAGCACCACACGCGTGGAGGCGATGTTGAGTGCCAGTCGCATCAAGGTGGACACCAGCAGCACCGTGGGAAACACGCCGAAATCCAGCGGTTTCTTGATGTAGACCGACGCCAGCAGAATGATCATCGACAACGCGATATTGAACGTGAACAGAAAATCCAGCGCGAACGGCGGCAGCGGCAGGATCATCATCGCCAGCATCAACACCACCAACACCGGGGCGCCGATCGCCTGCAAGGACACGCCATTGAACTTGAAGTCACTTAAGGTCTGACTGAGCGTATTGGGGATCATAGATTCCTGACCTGGCTTTCATAGGTTGCCGGAACCGGCAGTTGAGTGGGCGGCGGCGGTGCTGCACGGCTGGCAGCCACCGCTCGTCGCAATTGGAATATCCATGCCAGCACCTGCGCGACCGCGACGAACAGGTCTTCGGGTATCTGGCGGTTGATTTCAGTAGAGGCGAACAAGGCACGCGCCAAGGGCGGCGCCGAGAACACCATGATGTTGTGCTCTTTGGCGACTTCGCGGATTTTGGCGGCGACCAGGTCTTTGCCTTTGGCCACTACCACCGGCGCTGAACCGACTTTGGGATCGTAGCGCAGCGCTACCGCATAATGCGTAGGGTTGGTGATAATGACGTCGGCCTTGGGCACTGCCTGCATCATGCGGCGCTGGGAAATTTCCTGCTGGCGTTTGCGGATGGCGCCTTTCACTTCCGGGCGTCCTTCCGATTCCTTCATTTCATCTTTGATTTCCTGCTTGGTCATCATCAACTGGTGGCGATGATTCCACAGCTGGTAAGGCACATCGAAGCAAGCCACCAGCAACAACGCTGAACTAAAACCTACAAGACACCACAGAAACAAACCACCGGCACTGTCGAGCGCGCCGCCGATTTCGCCCATCGGTAGCATCAGCACTTTGGCGAGCACACCTTTGAGTATGGTGTAGGCAATGCCGCCCACCACCACGACCTTGGCCACCGCTTTGACCAGTTCAAACACGGCCTTGAGTGAAAACATGCGGGCAATACCCGAGATCGGGTCCATGCGGTCGAACTTGGGCATCAGCATGGTGCCGTTGAATGACCAGCCACCCAGCGCAATCGGGCCAACAATGCTCAGCAAACAAATCACCGACAGAAACGGCACCAACGACAACAGCACGTCAGAGCCATAGCCCATCAGATGCTCGGTCAGTGCGCTGGTGTTGTGGGTAATTTCCGCATCGAAGCTCAAGCTGTGGGTGAGCACACTTTTGAGTTTGTCGATCAGTGCGGGGCCAGTCCAGAACATCGCCACACCGGAACCCAGCAGCGACAACAGCACATTGAGTTCGCGTGAGCGAACGACCTGCCCTTCCTTGCGCGCGTCCTCAAGACGCTTGCTGGTGGGCTCTTCCGTTTTTTCCTGGTCGCTTTCTTCTGACATGTCAGACCCCGCCTCCGAGTTCCGACATGAAGGTCAGCGTGATATCCAGAAAACTGCCGAACAACGGCGCGAGCACTGGCAGACTCATC
Source organism: Gammaproteobacteria bacterium (assembly GCA_947377625.1). Lineage (GTDB taxonomy): Bacteria > Pseudomonadota > Gammaproteobacteria > Pseudomonadales > Pseudohongiellaceae > CAILUG01. Next base: position 2,508 of record CANCGR010000231.1, read on the forward strand.
CACATCAACAGAAAGCCGCTGATAATGGTGACCGGCAAGCCCAGCGAAAAAATATTCAATTGCGGCGCGGCGCGCGTCATCACCGCAAAGGCAAGGTTGACCAGCAACAAGCCGACGATCACCGGCAATACCAGCAAGGTGCCAAACACAAAGATCTGTGCCGAGAAGCCGACGATGGCCTGGAAGAAACGCGCATCCAGCGTAAATTCCTGTAGCGGAATCGTCTGCAGGCTGTTGGCAATGATGCTGAGCAAGCGCAGATGCGCATCCACACTGAGAAAATACAGCGTGGCCAGCACGATATAGATCTGTCCGACCACCGTGATCTCGGCGCCGTTCTGCGGATCGGCACTGGCGGCAAAGCCAAGCCCCATGGTGGTGGCAACATTGTGGCCAGCCAGCGTGATGGCGGTCATGACGAAATGGAAAATGGAACCCAGTGCCACACCGACCAATAGCTGCTGCACCACATGCAGCAGACCAATGCCGGAAAACACATCAAGGTTGCCGGTAGTCTTGATCAGCGGCTGCAGCACGATGGTCACGGCTACTGCCAGAATGATACGCAGACGCACCGGCACGGTGTTGGCACCGAAGAACGGCGCGGCCATGAAGAACGCACTGATACGCACAAACGGCAGCATGAACGCGTTCAGCAAGGCCATCAGTTGTTCAGTGGAGAAGCTCATCGAGTCGGCTCAGCCAATCAGGTCGGGAATGCTGTGAAACAGGTTGGTGGTGAAATCCACCCACTGCTGCAGCATCCAGGGGCCCATCACCATCAGTGCTACCACCATGGCAATCAGCTTGGGAATGAAACTCAAGGTCTGCTCCTGAATCTGCGTGGCAGCCTGGAAAATGCTGACCAGCAAGCCCACGGCCAGCCCGGCCAACAGCGCTGGTGCGGCCAGATAGACCACCAGTCGCAAGGAGTTGCTGGCTATACCCATGATGACGCTGCTATCCATTACAAGACCCTCGGTTTATTTCATGAAAAAGCTGGAAGCGAGCGTACCCATGACCAGGGTCCAGCCGTCGACCAGCACGAACAACATTATTTTGAACGGCAATGAGATCAGCATCGGCGACAGCATCATCATGCCCATCGACATCAGCACGCTGGCCACTACCAGATCGATTACCAGAAACGGAATGAAGATCAGAAAGCCGATCTGAAACGCCGTTTTCAGCTCACTGGTGATAAAGGCGGGAATCAACACGCGGATCGGCACCTCTTCCGGACTGGCAAATTTCTGGAAGCCACCCATCTCGGAGAACAGCGCCAGATCAGGATCGCGGGTCTGGTTGATCATGAAATTGCGAAACGGGGCAATGGTCTTGGTCGCCGCGTCATCGAAACTGATTTTTTCGTCGAGGTAGGGCTTGATGCCATCGGTGTAGGCACCGTCGAACACCGGCGCCATGATGAACAGCGTGGTAAACAACGACAGGCCCAGCAGCACCTGGTTCGACGGCGTCTGGTTGAGGCCCAGTGCCTGCCGCAAAATCGCCAATACCACGATGATGCGGGTGAACGATGTGACCGACATCAGAATCGCCGGCAACATGCTCAACATCGTCATGAAGAACAGCACCTGCAGGCTCACACTGTAGGAGCTGTTGCCTTTGGCATCGGTGGCCGAGGTAATGAACGTGAGATTGCTGGCAGCGGCGAACACGGACGGCGCCATCAACAGTGGCACCAGCACGAGCAGCAGTTGGGCGAGACGGCGCCAGTGCAAGCGGGAATTCATGGAGTCCAGCCTTTGCCGAGCGAACGCAGCACTTCAGCGAATTTGGTGTTGGACGCCTGCTGCATTGCTGTGGCTTCAACAACAACGTTGTCCTGCATCTTGTGCAGCATGGTCAAGCCGGCCGCACTGCTGCCGATCACCAGTTGTTCGTTGCCCACCTGCAACAGGTAGATTTTGTCTTTGCTGCCCAGCGACATCGCTGCCAGCACCTTGAACACCGAGGGACTCGTGCGGCGATCGCCGCCGTAGCGACGCAATGCCACGGACAAGCCCAGGATCAATGCAACGATCAATGCCAGTGTGAAAGTGACCCGCAACAGTTCAGGGAAGCCCACTGCACTATTCTCCATTTTCCAGGTCTTCAACACTGGTGAACTCTTCGAGTTCGTTGAAGCGGATGCCGTAGCGTTGATGCAGTGCAATGGTTTCGCCATAACCCAGCATTTTGTCGTTGATGCGAATGGCGATCACATCGACCGGCACATTGCGCAATTCCAGATAGGAACCTTTGGTGAGTTCCAGCAGTTGCTGGATGTTGATTTCGATGCGGCCCACTTCAAACACCAGATTGACCGGCACATCGAACATGTATTCCAGCGGCATCGGACTGCCGTCTTTCGCCAGAATGGATTTCTTGAGTGAGCGGGATACCGGTTTTTCGTTGCCCGAAAATGCTATTGGCATAACGCGTTCGGCCATACTGTTGCGAGCTCCGCCTGCATGGGAAAGATTATCGTGTTCTATACTCATGGAATCTGCCTACCCTCGTTGTTCAGGCCAGGATTTTGAGACCGACTTTGCCGTTCACTTCACCCATGCGGGCCTTGAACTTGGCAATGCCATTGATTTTCATATCGACTTTTTCCGGTGAATCCACCGAAATAATGTCGCCTTCGGTCAGCTTGAACAGCTCACCGATGGTCAAGGCGGCCCCGCTCAATTCGCCGGTGACAGTCATGACGAAACGCATCGAACGCTGACGCAGCATGTTGATGTTGCGCTGTTCATCATCAGACTTGCCTTTGTGACGAAAGATCGAATCGATGACACTGCCTGGCATC
>CANCGR010000232.1 GCA_947377625.1 Gammaproteobacteria bacterium
ATCAGGAAACGCCTGATCCACGGAAACAACACGACAGTCAGTGCTGCTGCCTCCAGCAATTGTCTGTCCATGTGAAGTGTTGCCAACGTGGCGTCAGACTGACTGACCAACATGGCCAGAATGGCAATGCCAATCATCGGCAGAATGCCGCGAAAGATCAGCAAGGTGGTCATTGCCAATCCCAATACACCTATCACTGAATAATCTGCGTGAAGTCCAATCTGGTTGAAAAATTCCCTGGCCAGCGCGAGGCCTATGGTAAAAAACACGGTTGCGGCGTGGAGAATTTTCATGATGTTGCTACTCCGGGATACAGCGGGAAAGCCAAAACGCGCCAGCCTCTCGACCGGACACGCCGCAACTTAACTACTGAATTGCCCTGATTCCGTGAATCAAGTCGCAGAAGCAAACATGGCGTGAGTCACCTGACCTCAAACTGTGCAGCTCATCACAAGGGAGCCGACAAACCGGGTTAAGGTCAGACGTTGATCACGCCATGGGTGATAGCGATTCTTACCAGATCGGCCGTGCTGTGCGCGCTCAGCTTTTCCTTGATTTGGGTCTGGTAGTTGGAGACGGTCTTGATACTCAGCGAGAGATCAGTGGCAATCTCCTGCGTGGTGCGGCCTTCCGCATATTTGCAGAAGATCTGGAATTCACGACGCGACAGTGACCCTAATTCGCCTTGCCTGCCGTCAGACTGACGACTGCTTACCCGGTGGGCCAAGGTAGGGTCCACCCAGGTCTTGCCACTGGCAACGCCGAGCACCGCGTCGAGCAGAACCTTGGCGGCATTGTTCTTCACTACGTAGCCATCAGCCCCTGCCTCCAGCGCTTGCTCCACGAACGCGATACTTTCATGCATCGTGAACACCAGCACTTTCAGTTGGGCATTCTTGGCCTTGATGCGGCGGATGGCTTCCAACCCGCCCATGCCAGGCATTGAGATGTCCATGACGATCACATCAGGCTTGTGTGTATTGCAGTATTGGTTGACGGCTTCACCGCTGTCGAGTTCGGCCACCACTTTCAGACGCGGGCTGCTTTCCAGCAGCATCTTGAAGCCCATTCGCACTACCGCATGATCATCCACCAGGACAATTTCCAGTACTTGATCAATCATATGTTCCGCTTCCTTTGGGACAAATTACGCGGCAATTCCATAAAGAGTCTAAGGCCGTTGCCAGGGCTGGCCGTCAGCTGAAATTTGCCATGCAACAGGTTTACACGATCCTGAATGTTCCACAAGCCCATGCCTTTTTTAACCTTGTCAGGGTCAAAACCGATGCCGTTGTCTTCAATTGTCAACGTCAGCACTTCCTGCCCGCTAAGCCGTATGTTCGCTTCGCTGGCCTGTGAATATTTGGCGATATTGTTGAGGGACTCCTGCACTATACGATAGACATTGATGATCTGATCACCGCTGAGGCCATCAAGCGCACAATCAATGCGCAAACGGCAGAAAGTGGATTCGTGGTGCAGGTTCCAATCATCCACCATTTGCTCCAGTGCCGAGAGCAACCCCAGCTCATCCAGAATCGAAGGGCGCAACGACGACATCATGTTGCGCACTGCGGCGTAGGCGGTTTCGGAAATCTTTTCAATGTGCCCAGCGCTTTCGGCAATGTCGGGCATCTGCTCGCGCGTGCGCATGGCAATCGATGCTGACACTGCCTTGATGGCCGTGATCGACTGGCCAAGACTGTCGTGCAGTTCCCGCGCCAGCCGCAAGCGCTCGTACTCACCCTTGCTGATGGACTCGGACTGCAGGCGCTCATTCTCGGCCTTGCTGGCGCCCAGCACGGTGGTGAGATGGTTGATGTTGGTGGTGATCTGGTCCAATTCGCTCAACCCCGTCAACGCAATACGTTTGCTGAAATCGCCTTTCTCGATTTCATGCAGCCCTTCCACAATCGAGTCGATGGGACGCAACCATTGCCCCAGCATCAGATAAATCACGATGTTCATCAGCAGTAGTGAGCCAAATCGGGAGATCAGGTCGGCTTTGGTGTTGGCCCAGATCCCGGCCACCTGGGTAAGCGTATCCGTGCGTACCAGCACAGGCTCCCCGTTGAAATCGCCGGCCAGCTGGGCAAACGCAGCATCATTGCCAGCCATGAGATCAACAAACCAGGCTGGCACTGCGGATTGAGTATCGGCGGTGCTTGATTGCGCAGCGGTTCGCCCCGCTGCGCCAACTTCAACCACCAGATAACCGGCAGTATCCAGCTCATTCAGCAAGTCCATCATTTCTTGCGGCAATGAAGGCGCAGCACCCGCCGGGGAGGCAGAGCGCACCTGTTTCAGTAGTTGGTTGGTAAGCAGCTTGGTGGAGTCAGTACGTTGCCCCACTTCCCTTTGCGCATCGCGCAAGGTCCTCGCCAGCACTACTCCCATCCCGGCCATGAACAAGACCAGGATGAGCAGTGCTACGCGGGATTTAAGGCTCACAAGCGGGAACGCTCCACGATGCCCATGATGCGGTACAGCAACAGTGCTGCGGTGGTGTCATGCACTGGTTTGCCGGCAACCGGATTGAACTCAGTGAAATCCATGCCAATGATGTCGGCCTGCTGCGAGATTGATTCGATGATCGACAATACCTGCCACCAGCCCAAGCCACCTGGCACCGAAGTGGGTGACGGGAATACCGAGGCGTCAAAGCCGTCAACATCAATGCTGAGGAAAACCTTGTCGGGGAATTCGCCCGGCAATTCCACTTTCTGCACGTTGCGCGATACCAGCCAGTCGGCATCGTAGAATTTGACGCCATTGACGCGACGCGCATCGGCTTCTTCTTTCGAAAACGAACGCACACCCAACTGGAACAACGGCACGTCTTCGTCAACGATGCGTTTCATGACGCAGGCTTCGCTCCATTGTTCGCCGTCATCCTTGTCTTTCAGGTCAGCCTGGGCATCGATCTGGATCACGCCGAAATTCTCCACGCCGGCGTCAAGCAAGCCTTTCACCATGGCGTAGGTGATCATGCCGTCGCCACCGAGGCCGATGGCAAATTTATTCTGTTTGGCGATGGCACTGATCTCACCTGCAATTTTTTGCAAGGCTTTTTCGGCACCGCCTTTGCAATCCACTGCCGCATGCGTGTGGATGCCGTGCCTGGACGGGTTACTGCGGCCATCCCAGGTTTCCAGATTTTGCGACGCCTGCAAGACCGCGTCCGGTGCCGTGGCCATGGTCGACTGTTTGTGGCGCTCGCCGACAAAAGGCACAGGTACCACGTGGAAGAAAGCATCAGCCGGCTTCGCTGGTTTGACAGCGCCTCCAAGGAATGCGGGTGCAGAAGACTGTGCTTTTGGTTTTGGTGTAGACATTAACTCTCTATCCTCAATCAGGACAAACGACTATTCATGACAAACGGCTATTATTAAGACAGACGATCGTTAAGACAAACGACTATCTATTAAGAAAGACGATTACGGAAGTCTTGATAACCGAATTCACGCACGATACGCAAGTCATCCGTCATGGAATTCCAAATTGCCAGGGTTGGCAGACGAACTCCGTTAAAAGTAGTGGTTTTGACCATGGTGTAATGCGCCATGTCGTCAAACACCAACCGCTGCCCCACTTGCAGCGGTTGGTCAAAACTATAATCACCCATCACATCGCCCGCAAGGCAACTTAATCCACCCAAACGGTAGGTGTATTTTTTTTCACCTGCCTCACCTGCACCAAAAATATGGGCACGATAGGGCATCTCCAAAGTGTCAGGCATGTGGCAAGTCGCAGAGCTGTCGAGCACAGCGATTGGCATCTCGTTTTGCATCAGGTCCAGCACTTCGCTGACCAGTATGCCTGAACGAATCGCAATCGCCTCACCCGGCTCCAGATACACCTGCACACCGTATTTCTTGCTGAATTCACGGATGCGCTCAATCAGCCTGCCCACATCGTAGTCAGGATGGCTGATGTGATGACCACCGCCGAAGTTTACCCACTTCATCTTGTGCAACAACTCGCCACACTGGGCCTCAATCGCATCCAGTGTGCGTGCCAGTGGAGCAAAATCCTGCTCGCACAGCGTATGAAAATGCAGACCACTGATGCCGGTGAGATCCTGGCCCTTCAGCTGATCGAGCGGTGTGCCCAAGCGCGAACCCGGCGCACAAGGATCATACATGGGCACTTTACCTTCAGAATGGCGCGGGTTGATGCGCAAACCGCTTTCCAGCTGCGGGCGCTGTGCAAGCGCTGTCTGAATCAAAGGCTGAAAGCGCCGCCACTGCGACAAGGTGTTGAACACCACATGATCGGCAATCGGCAGAATGGCTTGTAAATCACTCGCTGTATAGGCGGCAGAATACACATGTACTTCCTTGCCATACTCTTCACGTCCGAGTCTGGCTTCATGCAGGCCACTGGCACAGGTGCCCGACAGATAGCGCATGATCAGCGGCGCCAGCGAGAACATCGAAAACGCCTTCAGCGCGATCAACACCTTGGCGCCGGATTCCTGCTGAACCCGGTTGAGAACTTTCAAATTGCGTTCGATCGCGATTTCGTCCACGACAAAACAGGGTGATGGCACCCGGCGTGGATCGAAACGAGCGAAGGTGTCGGCAGCCAGAGCTTGCGCACCTAAAGAGTCAGCAGCTATAGCGAGATCAGACAAGTTTGAAATCCGGTTCTTCGATAACAGTCCACGGCAACCCGTGCACATTCATGTCAGCCATGAACGGATCGGGGTCCATTTGTTCCATGTTCCATACACCTGCTGCTTTCCATTTGCCTTCCAGCATCATCTTGGCACCGATCATCGCCGGCACGCCGGTGGTGTAGGAAATCGCCTGCGACAGCACTTCTTTGTAACACGCTTGATGATCGCAGATGTTATAGACCACCACTTTGCGTGGTTTGCCGTCCTTGATGCCGGTGACATGGCAACCGATCCAGGTTCTGCCCACCGTACGCGGGCCGAGTGTGGACGGATCAGGCAGCAAGGCTTTCAGAAACTGGATCGGCACGATCTGCTGTCCCTGGAATTCAACTGGATCAATGCGAGTCATGCCAACATTGCCGAGCACTTCCAGGTGCTTGAGGTAGCTATCGCCAAAGCTCATCCAGAACTGGGCTTTGGTCAACGTCGGGAAATGCTTGACCAAGGACTCCAGCTCTTCGTGATACATGCGATAGAGATTGTAGGTGCCGACGCCCTCGGTGCAAGTGAACGGCTGCTTCAATGACATCGGCGGTGAGCCGACGAACTCACCACCTTCCCAGTGACGACACTCAGCGGTGACTTCACGGATGTTGATCTCGGGATTGAAGTTGGTGGCAAACGGAT
>CANCGR010000233.1 GCA_947377625.1 Gammaproteobacteria bacterium
GCAGTGCCGAGCACACCCGGTGTTTGATCGATAAGTGCGCGCGTTTCTTTCCATTCCGCTTCGGTGCGCAGATAGTTAAGGCGTGGCGTTGTTACCGTGAGATGCGGCACCAGGCCCAGAATGCGCTGCTGCATTTCGCGATCAAAACCGTTCATTACCGACAGCACGGTGACAAGAATCGCCACGCCCAGCGCCAGCCCGCCCACGGTGAGCAGGGAAATAAAACCCACCAGAAAATTGCGCGAGCGCAGCGAGGCGTAGCGGCTGCCGATGTAGAGCGCAACCAGTTTACGCATGGGGTGTCAGCTGCAAGCTTTGCAGCCGGCCTTCACGCAGTTCCAGCACGCGATCCATGCTGGCGGCGAGATTGGTGTCGTGCGTTACCAGAATAAAGCTGATGCCAAGTTCGCGGTTGAGCTGGCGAATCAGGTCGTGAATGGCGGTGGCAGTATGACGATCAAGGTTGCCGGTGGGTTCGTCCATCAGCACACATGCCGGGTGATTGACCAAGGCGCGGGCAATGGCGACGCGCTGACGTTCGCCGCCTGATAACTGGGCCGGTTTGTGCTGCATGCGTTCACTTAAGCCCACTTGTTTCAAAAGATCAGCCGCACGCTGCAGGCATTCCTGGTAAGGCAGGCGCGCAATGATCAGTGGCATCGCCACGTTTTCCTGCGCGGTGAATTCACCCAGCAGATGATGGAACTGGTACACAAAGCCCAGATACTTGTTGCGCATTCTGTCTTGCTGCGGTGAGGTGAGTGCCGCCAGCGGCTGACCTTTGATATAGACTTCACCGCTGCCGGGGGTGTCGAGCCCGCCCAGCAAATTGAGCAAAGTAGTTTTGCCGGAGCCGGATACACCGATGATCGCCACCTTCTCGCCTTTGGCAACGCTCAGTTCCAGATTGGCCAGCACCATCAGCTCTTGCCCGCCCTGGGAAAAACTTTTGCCAAGTTGATGACACGACAACACAATCTCAGACATAACGCAGCACCTGGGCCGGATGAATGCGGGACGCTTTCCAGGCCGGATACAGCGTGGCAAGGAAACTGATCAACAGAGATACGCCGCAAGTAATAAGCACATCAGAGCTGCGCCACTGGGTGGGCAGACTGCTGATCATGTAAAGGCTGTCGGGGCTGAGCACCTGCTCAAGCGCACTGGCGATAGCCGTGAAATTGGTGGCGACCAGACTGCCGAGCACAGCACCCACGCTGACACCAATAATGCCGACCATGCTGCCCTGCACCAGAAAAATCGCCAGGATAGTTCCCTGCCCCGCGCCCATCGTGCGCAGTATGGCGATGTCGGCCTGTTTTTCTGCCACCACCATCACCAAGGTTGAGATGATGTTGAAGGCACCGATGGCGACGATCATCATCAACATCAGCCAGGTCATGAATTTTTCCAGACGCAGTGCATTGAACAGACTGGCTTCGGTAATGGTCCAGTCTTCGCCGTGATATTGCGGGCCTGGCAGTTCGCTGTTCAGCAGTTTGAGTGAGGCGACTACCTGTTGATCCGCATTGTTGATATCGACCGTTTTCAAGCGCAGATGCACGGCCGCATCGAGCGAGCCGGCTGGCAGCAACTGTTCGCTGTCCTGCAAATGCACATAGGCCAGATCGGACCCAATATTGAATTGCACATCAAAGATGCCCACCACCGTGAAGTGATGCATTTGTGTGCTGACCTGCTTGCCCTCTGCAGTGACTTGCGGCACCAACAGGTTGATGGCGTCACCCGGCCACACGCGCAGGTTATTGGCGAGCGCACGGCCCAGCACGATGCCTTGCTTGCCCGGCTGCAGTTGATCGAGGCTGCCTTCCACCATCACATGCCCCAGCGTACTGACTGCCAGCTCATCGGCGGGAATAATGCCTCTTACCTGGGTGACCTGGTGATAGCCCTTCTGGCTCAGCAAGGCATCCACGCTGGTATAAGGCGCGACGGCGGCAATGCCTGGCTGTGCTCGCAACAGATCAACGGCCTGGGGCCAAGTGGTAAAGGCAGGAGTGGCCGAGACATCGGCATGTGGCACCGTGATCAGCGTACGGTCACGCATGACGCTTTGGGAGCCGTTGAAGACCGACAACACCACCACCAGCGCCATTACGCCGAGGGTGAGGCCGGTCATCGAGATCAACGATATGAAGGAGAAACGGTTGTTACGCTTGGCCAGCAGGTAACGCAAGCCGATGAATACTGCCGGCTGCTTGCTGCTGCTCATCCAATCTCAGCCATGCTGCCCATGCCCAGCTCAGGGCGATGATCGCCATGCAGTTGGTGACGCTTGAGCAAACGCTGCACAGTCTTGAAGCTGATCGGCATTACTGGTGTGCTGACTTCAGAAGAAATCGCACGCAGGGATTTGCCCTGGGTGTTCATCTTCAGAATCTGCTTGAGCACTTTCTGTTCCATCGGGTTTTCAATCAGACGGCCATTGGTGTGGATCAGATAGCCAAACGGACGGCTGCCACCCAGGAAGCGACCTTTGCTGCGCTGCTTCTGTTTGACGGTCTTGATCCTTTCGGTGGAGCGGCGGCGTTCGAGGCTGTGGAATACGCGCAGCACTTTGTCGAAGGCCGGCGTGAATTGCGGATTGGTGAGCTCGCCTTCCAGATCCACTACGAACAAACGCACTTTGCGCTTGCGCAGCATCTTCAGCGTAGCTTGCATGTCTTCGCAGCTGCTGAACATGCGCTCCAGTGTGCAGGTGACGATGATGTCGCCGTTTTCGAGGCGATCCAGCAGGCTTTGCCAGGCCGGGCGGTCAGCCAGCTCCATGGACCATAGCAAACCTTGCTCAACGATGTTCTGGTTGACCCGCAAACCCACGCGCAACGCATAGGTGTGAAGGCGCAGACTCTCTTTCTCAAGCAGCTCTTCCAGCTGGCTGCCGAATTCTGTGGCTTCTACTTCCGAAGTTCTTGCATAGCTGTAAACCGCCATGGTTAATCCCTCAATTTGTTATATTTATCATATAGATAAACTGCTTTATTAAAGCAATTTACTACCATTGATTGTACGTTGCTTGCGTGTCGTCAGAGTTGTGTCTCTGCCTGCGCAATTAGCAGCTGGGGGCGGGAATTCTACTCAGGGTAATTTTAACTATGCAAGCTAAATCTAGGAATAGCTTGGTAATTCTTCTGACCAGCGAGTCAGGGCGACTCGCTGATGCAGAAAAGATCAGAGCGTGCTAGCCAGACTTTGCAGCGTTTTGATGAAGGCCGCCGGGTACACACCCAGATAGATTATGGCCAACGTCATGGCTGCCAACACCACGTTCAGACCGATCGGCAGCTTCACTGCCGCAGGGTCATTGACCAGATTGCTGTGCGGCTCTTGCAGCATGGTGTAGATCAGGCGCAAGTAGTAATACAAACCAATGGAACTGCCGATGATCAGCATCGTCAACAAGAACCATAATTGCCCTTCCACACCGGTGGTGAAGATATAGAACTTGCCGATGAAGCCGGCAGTGAGCGGAATGCCGGCCAAAGAAAACAATACGATGGTCATCACAGTGGCCAGCCAGGGGTTGCGCCAGAACAGGCCACGGAAGTCGACAATGGAATCCACTTCCTTGCCGGCATTGGACAGCGCGCTCAGCACTGCAAAGCCTGCGATCGACATGAAGAAGTAAGCTGCAATGTAAAAGCTCATGCTTTCGATGCTGAGCAATTCAGGCACTGCTGCGGCTGCGATTACCACCACCATCAGATAACCCAGATGCGCAATCGACGAATAGGCAAACAGCCGTTTGATGTTGCTCTGCATCACAGCCAGCAGATTGCCGAAAATCATCGAGGCGGCAGCCAGCAGTGACAGCACCACAGTAAGCTGGCCAAAACTGAAGGCTTGCGCGGCCAACAGCAAACGCATTGCCACTGCCACCATACCGACTTTGGAAACCGTGGCGAGGAATGCAGTCACTGGCAAAGGTGCGCCTTCGTAAACGTCCGGCGTCCACATGTGGAAAGGCACCAGCGACAGTTTGAACGCGATGCCGAAGATGATCATCAGATAACCCACCAGCATCAGCGGATGCATCGACGCATCCAGGCCGCCAGTAGCCGCTGCCAGCAGCGGGAACTCGAAAGTGCCAACCATCGCGTAAATCAGCGCCATGCCGAACAGCATCACTGCGGAGGCAATGCCTGACAGGATCAGGTATTTGACGGCCGCTTCCAGCGGATATTTGGCGGGTTTTTTAGCATGCACGGTATAGGCAATCATGGCGTAGAGACTGATGCCCATCATTTCCATGCCGATAAAGAACGACACAAAGTGGTTGCTGGCCGCCAGGACCACGCCACCCAAGGTGCCGCACAACACCAGCAGATAAAACTCTTCGTTGAGCTGATGATGCTTTTCGACATACGGATAGGCCATCGCGGTAACAGCAATTGCGCCGATGATGATCAGGCTGGAAAAGAACAGGCTGTATTCATCAATGATCAGCAGCGGCGTTACCTGCAAGGGGGTTACCGGGCGGATCACCGCAAACACCAGCAAGGCTGCCACCAGGCCGGTTTGAGTCAGCGCATTGATCAAGCCATGGTCACGCCGGAAACCGGCCACCACCATCACTACCACCGTGGTCACGGTCAGCAGAATGATCTGGAGTAAATCTATCAGGGATGCGGAACTCATCTGTTTTGCCTGTCTCTCGTAAGTGTTGCAACTGCTCTGTTTAAAGGCACCTTAACGCGGGAATGCCACGCCAAGGCTCTGCAACGCAGGTTGCGCCATATCCAGCATGGTTTGCGGGTACATACCCATCCACACCAGGCCAATCATCATGAGTGCATAGCATATGAACTCCATTGCACTCAGATCAGCGATTACATAGTGGTTCTTGTTGGTGCCGTGAAACACTTTCTGGATGACGATCAGCGAGTAAACCGCCGCCACCACTACACCCATGGTCGCAAATGCCGTTATCAGGATGTTGACCTTGAAGCTGCCGAGCAGCACCAGGAATTCGCCGATGAAGTTGCCAAGGCCAGGCATGCCAACTGCGGCCACCGTAAAGAACAGCGCCATGAACGACAGCTTGGGCGCCACACCCCAGATGCCGCCCATCTTGTCCATGTCACGTGTGTGAATGCGATGTTGCAAACCACCGGCCAGCATAAACAGTGCAGCTGCGCTGAAGCCGTGCGCCAGCATTGTCATCACGGCACCCTGCACCGCTTGTGCGTTCCAGGCGTAAATGCCGAGCAATACAAAACCCATATGGCTGACGGAGGTGTAAGCAATCAGACGTTTTATGTCGTTCTGCGCAAAGGCCACTTT
>CANCGR010000234.1 GCA_947377625.1 Gammaproteobacteria bacterium
CCCTTGCTGCTCGGAATCGGCATCAGGCTCACCCGGTTTTCATCAGGGCGATATTGTTTTTTGTTACTGCTGGTGGCCAGCCAGAAAAACGGAATGCCGGCCTTGTTCAACTCTTTCGCCATGCGGGTGCCGGCCATGCCACCCGGATAGAGAATTGCGATGTCGTGCCAGGCGATGCCCTTGCCCTGCCACACCTGCAAGCAGCGCAAACAGAAATCCACCTCCTGCTCCAGTGAGGCAAATTGCTTGATTACTGGCGCATCCCCACTACGCCCCGCAGCCTCCGGTTTTACCAGCGGAATTTCTGCATCACCTTGGCCGAGATATTCCTTCGCAAATTCATAAGCAAACTGCAGGATCTCGCGCGTGTTGCGGTAGTTCAACTTGAGAATGGTGGTGCGGCCCTGCGCTTGAATGCCGACGCTATTGAGGCTGAACTTGAGTTTGTTTTTGCGTTGGTAAATCGTTTGCGCATCGTCATACAGCAGCAGCAAGGAATTGGTTTGCGGGTCGACCATCTGCGCCACCAGCTTCAGCCACTCAGGCTCAAAATCGTGACCTTCATCAATCAACAGTGCGCCGTATTGGCCTTTGGGAATTTGGCCGCGCTCAACCCCTTGAATTACTGAAGTCACTTGCCGCTCCCAATAGGGCGCCGGTGAGCGCAGCATGTTGACTTGATAAGCCCGCAGCTGTTCACCGCACCAATCATGGAAGTGATAGACCTGCACTTTTCTGCTGATACCTTTTTCATTGATGAACGCGCGCAAGCGTGCGGCCAGCGTAATGTTGAAGCACAGCACCAGAATCGGTTGATGCAACACTTCGGCAAGTTGCAAACAGCGATAGCCGAGAATCAGCGTTTTGCCGGAGCCAGCCACCCCGTGAATAACACGATGGCCATCGCCCAAGCTGCGCGCCAGCTGTTCCTGCTGGATGTCCATGATGCGGATAAGTTCGGGCAGCTGTTGCGCAAGCTCTTGCTGGCTGGCCTCATTGTCAAAGAAGCCGCTTTGGTGCGTGCTGATACGAATTTCCGGGAACAAGTGCCAGCGAACGCGATCAATTTGCGGCAAGGTCAGTTTGTGGCCGAACTGGTAATTGAACATGCCCCACAACTGCTGCTGAAAAACCTCAGCCTCGGCACTGTCAGTAAAATCATCTTTGCAAAGCAGCAAATGGTCGGGCAGCACTTTCTGGCGAGCCCCTTCAGGCAGACCAAGTTCAAACTGCCTGCGGGTGATGTTGGTGAACACCACGCCATAGCCGTAGGGAAATGCCAGCTTCTCGGCATGACGACCACCAGTGGTGCGCAGTTGCGGATCGTGAACCAGTTGGTTAATCACCTGATAGGCACACTGCCGTGCCTGCTCAATGGGGTTGGCAACGGTTTTTAACCCGGTGTCAGTAAGCAGTGACACTTCGGCGCTGCTGATGTTTTTGAGGCTGTCGTGCTTCCAGTCTTTGACTTCCAGAAACAGCAAGCCGCGCGCCGGATGCAGAATGATAAAGTCCGGATAGCGCCGCTGCTTGCCGAGCGGGATGTCATACCAGATCAGATAATCATCTTCGAGCAGATCGATCAGGCGACGCGCAAAGCGCTTTTCGCCCGCCGTCATCTTCGGCAGACAAGTGTTGAGGGAGGGAATCAGTTCAGCCAAAGCTTGCTTCCGGCAGGGTCAAAGTACGCCCCGCTAGTAATGACGGGTTTGTACGAATTTTCAAGGGTTTTTGCTCTGACCCCCAATTATTCAAGTTACACTCACGCAAAATGATGAAAGGGTTCCTTATGAACAACTTCAGCACGCAGATGGCCGGCATTCCCGAATTTTCCCTGCAAGCAGGTGACGAGCTATTGCAGCAGAACTCCAAAGCCGCTGGCATCTACTTTTTGAAACAGGGCAAGGTGAGAGTGCACAAGGATGGCTATCAGATAGCCGTGGTGTCAGAGCCTGGTGCCGTGTTCGGTGAGATGGCTTACTTTCTCGATCATGTTTATACCGCCAGCGTGGAGTGCCTTACGCCCTGCACTTTCTATCACCTCGACAATCCTGCGCAGCATCTGGCGGCTCATCCGCAACTGATGCTGCATATCGGGAAAATCCTTAGCACACGCCTGTTCAGTCTCAATCAATATCTGGTCGATGTGAAAACGCAGTACGAGGGCAATGACCATCTGAATATGGTGAATGAAGTGCTGGAAACGCTGATGAACCAGCAGCAAACCGCCTTGCTGAAACGCAGCGATGGCAAACGCGATACTGGCGGATACTGACGTCGCTAGTTCAGTGTCTGGGTTTCGCTACCTTCCGCCCAGTTCCACTGCGCCTGCATGGCAGCAAGGTCCAGCACGATATGCGCCGGCACATCGCCGATATTGTTGCCGGCGTTGATCACCCAGGTAGTGCCCAGTTTGTCTATCCAGGAGCCGCCTTTCTTGAAGGGACTCTCATGAATATGACCACACACAACCAAGGCCGGTTGGTAAGTGGCTATCCACGCATTCAGCTCCTTGTCGCCAACAAAGCGTTTGCCGGTCCAACTGGTGGGTGAATTGTCTGGCGGCGCATGGTAGATCCAAATCCACTTTTCAAAATCCAGCTTGCTGGCCAGCGCAAACTGCTTGGCCACTGCGTCTTTGGTGAACTCGCCATCCCACCAAGGCAGGATCGAAAACAGCGTAGTGCCGATCAGCAGATTATCGCCGTCCACACTCAGCCTTGCTTCGCGTATGTCCTGCAGCCACGGGGCGATGAACTCATCGGCGGCATTTCTTTCATTGCCGTCATGATTGCCGGAACACACCATTAGCGCGGTCTGCTCGCAGATTTTTTGCATGCACTTCTTGATGACGACAATTTGGGTATTCAGATCCAGCGACGATCCGATGTCTAGCAGGTCGCCGGCCAGAATCACCGCATCGTATTGTCCGGCACGTGAGAGCAACCAGTCATACTGTTTCAGGCGGTAGTGCAAATCGGAAGTGACCAGGACTTTCATTTGCGCTCCAGATTGGCCCGGCACCATTGCTCAAGGCTATCTACTTCTGACAATGGCACTTGCAGCGCCAGATAGCCATCGGGGCGAATCAAGTAGAGGCGGGCGTCAGCACCTTGCAGATATTGGGCAGGCGCCAAGTCGAGCACCAACAGTTGCAGGCAGCGTGAATAGCCTTGCACCAATGCCGCGAGTTGTGCGAGTTGTTGGCCGCTTGCCTCACCGTGAGATACCAGCAACAACGTAAACTGTGTATGACGACTTAGTTCATACAAGCGGCCTTGAGCCAGTTGCAAATCAGGCATGCGATCACCTGCTTGCAGACCTGTGGCGTTATCGCCTTGTGAACGATAGTGATAATCCAACCCGCTGACCTGCCCAACCAGCGCCTGCAATTTGCCGGAGATTTGCAGCGCCAGCAGCGCAGCCGGATCACTGTTGCGACCCGCCATAAACAATTCATGAATGGTCGATGCCGCAGCGATCACCTGGCTGCCAATGGGTTTGCGTTCGCTTTCATAAGTATCAAGCAAGGCAGCAGGAGCGAGGCCTTGCAGCACATACGCCAGTTTCCAGCCCAGATTGTAGGCGTCCTGCATGCAGCAATTCATGCCCTGGCCGCCAGCCGTGGAATGCACATGCGCAGCATCGCCGGCCAGGAACACATTGCCTTGCCGATAGCTGTGGGCAAGATGAATGCGGCTGCCCCAACGTGAATGCCACACGGTGTCGCCCATGCGGATGCCATCGAAGTGCTGCGCCAGAATGTCGCTGAACACTTTCTGCGGCACTTCTGTTGCATCGGCTTTGTCAGCCGGCTGACTCATCAGCAAACGGAAGTAGCCACCGGGCAGCTGCACCACCATCACGAAGTGACCGGGGCCCATGCAGTAATGCACCCACTCTCTGCGGTCAGGGAAGTCGTGCAGATATACATCAAGATTCTGCAGCACCGTGCCGGCATAATCAGTGCCGTCTTTCTTCCAATTCAATTGTTGGCGGATGCGCGAGTTGCCGCCGTCGGCCGCAACCAGATATTGGCAGTGCACTTGTTCTTCGCGGCCATCGGCATGCTGCAGCGTGGCCAATACGCCATCGGCTTCTTGCACCACTTGCGTACAAGTCACACCCCATTCGGCAATGCGGCCATAAGCTTCTTTCAAAAAGCTGCGCAGATGAGCTTCAGTTTCATCCTGACTGTGCAACAGCAACATCGGATAACGCGATGACGACAACTGCGTGAAATCCAGCCCCGGTCGCACTTCGCTGCGCGCGCCAACGCCATCAACAAAGTGCATTACATAGCCGGGACTGTGAACACCGCGTTTGATGAAACGATCGATCAGCGAAGCATCAATGCGCTCAAGCATCTCAAGCGTGCGGGCATGCACGGTGACTGCGCGTGAATAGCGTGAGGGTTCAGGCAGGCGGTCGACACAACGAAAGTCGATACCGAAGCGGGCCAGCTCCAACGCCAGCATGCTGCCGGCGGCGCCGCTACCGACGATGAGAACAGGAGTCGTACTTTTCATATGCTGTCCCCTGTAGGCACTGCCGTGCGGCAATGCTTTGTTTTAAGACTGCTTTCAGACAACTCTTGTCCGAATTACCTTGGCGGCGAGGGGCTATTGCTGCCCTATCTTGAATTTGGTGCCGGCTCTACCTATAACATCAAGTGAGCATAACCCCCATGCTTCCGGAATATCGTATCCAAAATCCGCTTCTACCGGAAAACCAACGAATTTCTTTTGACAATACAATTTGAATTCATCTAGCTTGCCAGCAACTTCCGTTGCATAGACTTTGTGTTTAAGCAACTTGATCGTTGCATGACCACCTTCATCCAACGCCATGGGAATTTCGTAGGATTTTTCACTCTTCGCAATGTCAATTATTTGATTCACTGTCGAATTGAATGTGAACATTGAATCCTTGTCGCCGACTTGCGCGAAATACCCATAAGTTCCCAAAGCTTCCTGATAGTAGGCATTCTTGACTTGCAGTTTCAGCAGCTCCCTTCTGGCAAATATCGCTTCGTCTACAGGCAGAAATACCGGATCATTTTTGTCGCGGGAAAACGACAATGCCGCATCAAGATATTTCATCTGTTCAAGGCTATTGCCATATTTATTCGCATACAGGTAATTGGCAAGACTGAGAAACGCCGCTTCATAGCGATTGTTCCCACCAGATGCTTTTAGCTTCTCCAGAAGTGCTGCAGCGTCTTCCTTGGGCTGACTCTTTATTCCATCGAAAAATTCTTTATACGCGTCAATGAATTCCTTGCTTGCATGTACAGGGCC
>CANCGR010000235.1 GCA_947377625.1 Gammaproteobacteria bacterium
GTTCTCCCCTAGCCTTTCATCTTGCTTAAAACATCAAGATCCAGCGTCTTGAAGCGTTGAAACATCTGCAGCACCAGCGCCAGGCCTACGGCCACTTCGGCAGCTGCCAGACTGATGATCATCAAAAACATGATCTGGCCATCAGGCTGGCCCCAATGGGCGCCGGCCACAATGAAAGCCAGAGCGGCAGCATTGAGCATGATTTCGAGCGACATCAGCACGAACACCATGTTGCGGCGGGTCAGCACGCCGATCAGCCCGAGCGCAAACAGGATCGCGGCGAGGATCAGGCCGTGCTCCATCGGTATGGCTTGCATTGTTACTGTAGGGATTGTCATAGGTGCGTTTCGTTGTCTTGTTAGCGTTATTTACGAGCCAGATGATAGGCGCCGACCAAGCCAGCCAGGAGCAGCATGGAAGCCAGCTCCACGGCCAATACATAAGGACCAAACAGTGCGATACCGACCTGCTTGGCAGCAGTGACTGTGTGGGCCATGTCAGCGGCACCGGTGTCTTTCAATACCCACAGCAGCTCAGCCAGCAGCAAGCCTGCCATCACTGACGGCCCGATCCAGATCGACGGCTTGAGCCACGCACGTTCCTGATCGATGGTGGCGTGGCCGAGATTCAGCATCATCGCGACGAACACATACATCACCATGATGGCGCCGGCGTAGACGATAACTTCCAGCACAGCGGCGAAATGCGCGCCTATCGTGTAGAAAATAGTAGCCAGAGAAATCAGTGACAGAATGAAATAGAGCAAGGCGTGCGTAACATTGACGCGGGTAATCGCAATCAGCGTAGACAGCACACTTATGACAGCAGCAAGGTAAAAAAGTGTGCTCATGGCAACAGACTCCTGCGATCGATAGGCGGCAATTCGTTGCGGGCTTCGCCCTTGCCTTTGCCACCAATGGATTTGCCGGCAATCTTGTAGAAGTTGTAGTCGTGGTATTTGCCGGTGCCGCTGATCAGCATGTCTTCCTTCTCCCACACCATGTCCTGGCGCACGTATTCGGCCATTTCAAAATCCGGCGTCAGCTGAATGGCGTGGGTCGGACAGGCTTCTTCGCAGAAACCGCACATGATGCAGCGCGAGAAATTGATGCGGAAAAATTCGGGATACCAGCGGCCGTTTTGGTCTTCGGTTTTCTGCAACGCGATGCAATCGACCGGACACGCCACTGCACACAGGTTGCAGGCCACGCAGCGTTCTTCACCGTCAGGATCACGGCTCAGAATGATGCGGCCGCGCCAGCGCGGAAACATGTAAGGCATCTGGTCAGGATATTCGACTGTGTCAGCCTTTTTGAAAATATGCATGAACACCAGCCACAGGGTAACGATCTGCGACCAGATGATGTAAAGCTGTTTGCCTAAGGCTGCGAGCATGATTAGTTCCCCTGAGCCAATACCACTGCGCCGGTGACCAGCACGTTGACGAGCGACAGCGGCAGCATCACCAGCCAGCCGTAGTTCATCAATTGGTCATAGCGCGGACGCACCAGTGCGGCACGTACCAGAATAAAGAAGAAAATCCAGCAACCGGTTTTGGCGCACATCCAGAAAATGCCGGAGATAATTGCATTGGGCAGCTCCAGCCACCCGAACGGTGCATACCAACCACCGAAGAACAGCACCGGAATCAGCGCCGACAACACCAGCATGCCGATGTATTCACCGACGAAAAACAAGCCGAACTTCATGCCGGAATATTCGGTGTTGAAACCGGAAATGATTTCCGACTCACCTTCTGCCAAGTCGAAAGGCCAGCGTTTGGTTTCCGCCAGACCGGCGATGACGAAGATGATGAAGCCGATGAACTGCGGAAATACATACCAGCCATTTTTATGCTGGGCCTCGACGATCTCGCGCAGGTTGAAACTGTCGCTGAGAATGACAACACCCAGTATCGAGATGCCCATGAACACTTCGTAGCTGATCATCTGGCCAGCAGCACGCAAGCCACCCAGCAACGAAAATTTGTTGTTGGAGGCCAGACCGCCCAGCATTGCCGAGTAGGCGCCGAGACCGGCCATTGCGAACACCCACAACAGACCTACATTCAGATCCATGATGCCAATACCAGGCGCAATCGGAATCACCGCAAAGCTGAGCAGCATTACGACCGGCACGATGATGGGCGCTACGATAAACGGCAGTTTGTCTGCGAACGGCGGCACCCAGTCTTCTTTGGTGATCAGTTTGCCAACGTCAGCCAGCGACTGCGCGATGCCAAAAGGCCCCACACGGTTGGGACCAAGACGTTCGTTAAGAAAACCCAATACGCGGCGTTCGACCCAGATCAGCAATGCGGCCGTGACCAGCACGGCCCCGAGAATCAGCGCAATGTTAAGAGGAGAACCGACAACAAATTCAAACATGATGTTTGTCTCCCGCACTGCCTGACGCACTGACTGAAGAGTTGCCTTGAATGCTACGGCCGTAGGCAGAACGACTGCCGGCGTCGCTGACAATGATGTTGCTGGCGCGCCAGTCTTTCGGGTTCTGCCAGTTGGCGGCTTTGTTGAGGGTAATTCCAGTCGTGGTCATGTTCTGGAAGTTCAGCCCATTGAGACCAACGCTGATGCCGACGGTGCCTGGCGCAATGGAAGCACGTGCCAGATAAGGCACCGCACCGTTGTGTTGCACTTGCACGCCGTCGCTGGCGGCCAAACCGAGTTTGGCAACATCCGCCGAATTCAGGGCTACATAAGCACCTGTGGCTTTGGCCTGGATTGCTTCGCTGCGAGCAGTCAGCTCTTCACTGCCGAACAAGTGATAGATGGGGAACATTGCGAAGCCGTTGATAGTGGCTGTTTGCGCAGCTGCCGCATACCAGGCTTTGTCACCAGTGTAGGCATCAAACAACAATTCACCCTGACCGCCCTGCTTGAGTTCACCCCCCGCCGTTTTCTGGAACTTGAACAAGCTCTGGTTGGAGTTCCAGCCCGGTGCCCATGGCGAGTTGAAGATGGTGGCATCTTTGGTCGCCGGCACACCTTCCATTGAATAATTCATCAGGCCGTCTTCGTCCTGCTCCTGCTTCGGCTCATGCACGCTCAGATGCGCACGCATCGCCGTGCGACCGCTGTAACGATGATGCTGACGGGGTGCGCGCTGACCAGCGAAGGTCCAGTCGGCACCCGGAGTCAGTTTTTGCAGTTTGTAGCCGTTGGGCAAAATGGCGGCAGCACCACCGGTCAGCACGTGGATACGTGGCTCTTTGCCAAACTCGCTGTCGCACAGCCATTTGGCGCTGGACTGGATTTCTTGTGCTGGTTTGAAGGTGGCGTAGAAATGCTGGGCGCGGCCTTCGTAGTTGACAAAAGTACCGGTGGTTTCCGCGAAGGTGCCGGATGCCAGCACCAGGTTGGCGGCTTCGCCGGTGCGATGCTGCAGATGATCAAGCACCGCCAGTTGTTGCAGGCTGTTGAGGAACCCATCAACCGCTGCGCTGGGCGCACGACGATAGAGATCGTTTTCCAGCACGATGGCTTGCTGCGCACCGCTTTGCATGGCTTTGCCAAGACTGTTCTGGCTGCCATCCATCAACAACATCAGACCAAGGCTGTTGGCTTCCGGCACACACAGCGCCAGCTTGCCGCGTTTGCTGCCGTTGCCAAGTGCAGTGGCAATATTGGCAGCGGCATTCAACAGTGCTGGTTCCAGGCTGCTGGTGCCACTGATGACCAGCGGGTTCTTCGCCGCTTTCAGATCGGCAGCAATGCTGTTGACCAAGGCCAGTTCGGCAGCACTCAGATCACTGACGGCAGGTGCCGAACTGTCGAGCACATGCGCTACGGCGAACCCGATACGGGCGCTGTCAGCGGCGCTGGCGATGTGCACCTGACGCGCAATGTCATCCAGGCGCGTTGCCTGCGGGCTGAGGATATAAAGCGGGCTTTTCTTGTCCATGGCCAGCGTGCGGATCGCGGCGTCCTGCCACATTGGCAGTTTGATTTTGGCTGCCATCTCTTTGCCAAGATTCATCACCGACTGGCGCAGCGCCAGCGCAATACGAGCTGCAGTGTTGGTGAGATCTTCGCCGAGCACCAGAATGGCGTCGCACTTCTCGATGTCTTTGATCGATGCGATATGCACCGGGCGGTTCTGGTAAATATCCAATACCTGATTGAGCAGACCGAATTCAGCATCGGACACGCCCGCGTAGAAATTGTCTTTGCCAACCAGTGCACGCAGTGCGTAGTTGGCTTCCAGCGACGCGCGCGGTGAACCAATACCAATCGACTTGTCTTTCATCGCCAGCAGCTGGGCCTTGGCAGCAGCCGGAGCCAGCTCAGATGGCTGCCCATCATGGGCACTGCGGCTCATGTTGACGCGGATACGTTGTTCACTATTGACATAGCCAGTACCGAAACGGCCTTTGTCGCACAGGAAATAACCGTTCACTTCATCATTGAAACGGTTCACGACGCGGCGCAGGGTGCCATAACGCTCACCCGGGTTGGTGTTGCAACCCACGCCACAGGCAGCACATACCGACGGCGACGACTGCAGATCCCATTTGCGAGCGTAAACCTTGCTGAACACCTTATCGGTGAACACACCGGTCGGGCACACTTCAGCCAGGTTTCCGCTGAATTCGCTTTCGAACGAGCCGTCCTGGAAACGGCCGAAATAGGTGTGGTTATGTGAGGCTTGCACACTGAAGTCAGTGCCACCGGCATAGTCTTTATAGAAACGCACGCAGCGGTAACACGTGATGCAGCGGTTCATTTCATGGCCGATAAAGGGGCCGAGATTCTGGTTGTTGTGGGTCGACTTCTTGCCATCGTAGCGGCGATAGGTGTGACCGGACATGACTGTCATATCCTGCAAATGACATTCACCACCTTCTTCACACACCGGGCAGTCGTGCGGATGGCTGGTCATAATGCTTTCAATGGCTTGCGAGCGGAACTTCGAGGCCTTCTCGATGGAGTAGCGCGCGCCGTCACGCGGTGGTGTCATGCAGGCCATGATCTGGCGGCCACGCTGGTCATCGTCGTTGGCATATTCGATCATCGCGCACTGACGGCAGGAGCCGACCGAACCCATGCTTGGGTGCCAGCAGAAGTACGGCAGGTCTTGCTGATGACTCAGCACTTCCTGCAGCAGGTTGTTGTTGGGGTCGACTTCGAAGACCTTGCCATCAACTGAAATCTTGGCCATTTTCGTTCCGCCTAATCTCTGAACTTAACTTATAAATATCAGATGGTTATAAAACTTACTTAAAAACTTTAGTTAAAGTAAAAACTTTAAAGTAACTTCTTAATGATGCTTGTATTT
>CANCGR010000236.1 GCA_947377625.1 Gammaproteobacteria bacterium
ATATTCTTCCACGGTGTTGCGCACGGATTCTGTCATGGTGCCGGTGAAGGCGATGAAAGTTTTGCTGACTACCGGCGTGGGCCAGCCGCGCTCGGGCGCGCCGGTCAGCGTGGCGGCAAAATCATAGAAATCGCGCAGTATGGGTGAAAACGCGCAAGCCAGCAGCCGCTCACAAATGTGTTCAAGGATGTAACCGAAACGGTTGCCCAGCACGGTGGCTTCAAAACGATCGCAGCCGTAGCGGGTTTTGAATGCGACTTCATCGAGATCGCGCAAGCGCGTTTGCGTGTTCATGCCGACCTCGCGCTTGCAGTGATAACAATTTCGCCGAACATACCAACGCGTGCTTGCTGGCCAGGCAACACCAGGATGGTCGCCAGTGCTTCCTGCACGATGGCCGCACCGTTTAGCACGGTGCCGGGCAGCAGCGCTGATCTTGCATAGACGTTGGCAGTGACTGGTTTGTCATCAAGGTAGTGCAGCTCACGCTGGCCGATGGGCGTGGCCACTGAGTCGTGAGTCAGCGGCTTGGCCCGGTATTCAAATTTCTGCGCCTTCACAATCAACTGCACCCGATAGTTGACACCTTGCACCGGCATATAGGGAAAGCCCTGGCCGTTGCGGCGCAAGTACTCGGCATGGAAGCCTTGCGCCATCTGCTGCAGCATCTGCGCGTCAATCGGCCCATCCGGCACCGGCACAAACGGCGTTTCCCAACTCTGGCCCAGCAAGCGGCCGTCAAAACTGCGTTGCACTTGCACCTGCGCATCGACTGGCAAGCGCGCACGCAAGGCAGATTCCATTTCACGGTAGAGCCGGTCGATTTCATCGGCGTTATCGGGTGTCAGCAAACGGTAGGCACTGCGGCTTTCACCATGCACCATGTCAGTTGACAACAAACCGAGCGCTGAAAACAAACCGGGATGCGGCGGCACAATGATCTGCTTCACGTTCAGCAAGTCGAGTGCGCCGGCCAGCAACATCGGGCCGGCAGCGCCATAGGCCACCAAGCTGAAATCACGCGGATCGCAGCCATGACGAATGGCGATGTTAGTGACTTCTTCAGCAATGTTGTTGAGTGCAATTTTCCACGCATAGCGAATGCGCTGCGCCAACGGCAGTGGCGTCGACAAATTTTCAAAGGCGGTGTGGGCTAACGCGCTGCTCAGTTGCAACTGGCCACCGGCAAAATCCTGCGCATCCAGGATGCCCATCAACAGACAAGCATCGGTGACTGTGGGCTCGATGCCGCCACGCCCATAACACGCCGGCCCTGGGCTGGCGCCCGCACTGTCTGGCCCCACAGTGACGTCGCCGGAAGCGGAGATGCGCACCAGGCTGCCACCACCAGCGCCCACACTCGCCACTTCCGTAGACAGCGCATTGATCACCATGTCGTATTCGAGTTCGAGCAGATCATTGGTGAACGGCACGCCTTCAACGAGCAAGGCCACATCGGTGGAAGTGCCGCCCACATCGCAACAGATCATGTTGCGCTCACCCATGGCCTCACCCAGACGCTGACAGGAAGCCACACCCGCAGCCGGGCCAGCAAACACAATGCGATAAGGTTTTTCCAGTGCTTCCCGCCATGGCAACAGCGCGGCGGTGCAATCGGCGAAATTCAACGCGCCGGTGAAACCCAGCGCGCGCAAACCACTGTCGAGTTTTTGTGCATAGGGCCCGTAGATCAGTTTCATCATCACATCAATGACGGTGGTCATCGCGCGGCTGAATTCTTTGGCGCGCGGCGAAGCGATTGAAGAAACCGACACCGGAATATCGCCGAGAATTTCATGGGCCAGTTCCAGCAAACGCAATTCGTGACGACCATCGAGATAGGCGTTCAACAAACAAATGGCCACGCCTTCCACCTTGCAGCGTTTGAACAACTCAAGTTGCGCTCGCGCATCTGTCTCATCAAGTTGAATCAGCACTTCACCCGATGCCAGCAGACGCTCTTTCACGCCGCGTCGCAGATAGCGCGGCACCAGCGGTGCTCTGGAATCACCGAAGCCGCGCCGCCAGCCCGGATTCATCTGGTTGTCGAACGGGCGCCACGCACGGCCACCATCGAGAATGTCGCGATGTCCGTCGGTGGTGAGAAAACCTATCTTCGGCAGTTTGCGGGTAATGACCGCATTGAGGCCCTTGGTGCTGGCATGGTTGAACACCGGCGCGCCTTTAACACCGAGCCGACGCGCACCTTCGATCACGGCCTGCTGTGGATCGTCGGGCACGCTTGGCACTTTGGTCACCACCAATTCGCCATCCTTGATGGCAACCACGTCGGTAAAAGTACCGCCTACATCAACTCCAAACATCAGTCCCCCTGCAACATCGACGACAAGGGTACATAGGCACCAAACAAGGGGCCGGGGCTGCGCGAGACGCAGGCCAGGCACTGTTGGCATTTGACGACCTGCCACCAGCCGCCTTCACTGAGCACGCGATAGGATGCCAGTTGCGAGGCGCCACATTCCGGGCAGACACCGTCTACGGGGTCTCGCTCAACCGAGACGGCGGGAGTGGAGGGTCGGGGGAAATTATGCATATAAGCGTGAATTCCGCGCCGGGCTATTCGAAGGCTCCCCAGGCAAGCAACTGCAAACAACAATGGTGGTTGAGCTTAGCAAATTCCGGCTGTTCAGCAACTCACCACTGCCTTAGGCTTGCACTGCCTTTTTCAGACAGTGAACACTCTCCATGCCCACACCCGCTACCCAACCACGCTGCCCCTGGCCCGGTGATGATCCGCTCTATGTCTGCTATCACGATGAAGAATGGGGCGTGCCGGTGCGCACCGACAAGAAGTGGTTTGAGTTCATCATCCTCGAAGGCGTGCAGGCTGGCCTGAGCTGGATCACGGTGCTGCGCAAGCGTGAAAAC
The DNA here is from genome assembly GCA_947377625.1 of Gammaproteobacteria bacterium. GTDB lineage: Bacteria > Pseudomonadota > Gammaproteobacteria > Pseudomonadales > Pseudohongiellaceae > CAILUG01. The sequence continues at coordinate 2,890 of CANCGR010000236.1, forward strand.
TATCGTAAAGCGCTCGATAATTTCGACTGGAACAAAATTGCGCTCTACGACGACAGCAAGCTGGAAGAGTTGCTGCAAAACCCCGGCATCGTACGCAATCGCCTCAAAGTAAAGGCGTCAGTTACCAACGCCAAAGCCTTTATCAAAGTGCGCGAAGAATTCGGCACCTTCAACAAATACATCTGGGCCTTTGTCGACGGCAAACCGATCCAGAACCGGCGCACAAGCATGAAAGAAATTCCGCCGGTTACCGAACTGGCTGAAAAAATCTCCAAGGACATGAAGAAGCGCGGCTTCACCTTTGTTGGCCCCACCATCATCTACGCCCACATGCAGGCCACCGGCATGGTGAATGATCATCTGACGACCTGTTTTCGGCACAAGGAGGTTCAGTAGTAAATGGAAGATATTGAATACACGCAGCCAACTTGACTGAACGAACTTGGGCAAAATTCAGACAACTGCTTCAACCAGCCCTTCCCACCCACCATGAATATTCTGGCACTTTCACTGATCTGTACTAAATTGAAGTAACCGCCTCCCCCCAAGGATTTCTTGCCAGGATGACAAATCTCCACTTGCAGCTCCGACGCGCATCATCCTCTGTAGTACCTGATTATGGTACTATTAAGCCATGAGCCGGAAACACCAGAAGACTCTGGAAGCACTGTTTGCCCGCCCTGCCAGCGCCAACATCAAGTGGCGCGATATCGAAGCCTTGTTGAAAAACATGGGGGCAGATATCAGTGAACGAGAAGGCAGTCGCGTAGCCGTGGTGCTGTTTTCAGAAGTACGTGTTTTTTATCGGCCTCATCCTGGCCCTGCTACCGACAAAGGTGCAGTCGCCAGTATTCGTGACTGGCTGGACATACACGGAGTAAGACCATGAGCATGATGAAACTCGACGGCTATAGCGCCAAAATCGAATACGATGCAGAACTCGATAATTTCAGGGGTGAAATCCTCGGGCTGAACGGCGGTGCTGATTTTTACGGGAGCAATCCCAAGCAATTGCGAACTGAATTCAGAAAGTCCCTGCAGGTGTTTTTGCAAGTGTGCAAAGAGAAAGGCATTGAGCCCAATCGTTGCTACTCAGGAAAATTCAACTTGCGCATCACACCAGAGCTGCATGAGCAACTGGCGTTTGCCGCCGAAGCCAAAGGCATGAGCATCAACACCCTTGCCCAGAAAGCCTTGCAAAAAGTTGTTCAGTAGTTCGCCGTCGCATTGCCCAAACCTCTCCTGCTCGTTATCTTTGCCGGCAACCGCTGAAATTTTTCCTGCCCAAGCGGCTCCAATACACAAGCTTCCTCACCGCACTGGCCCCAATGAAACTCAAACAACTGCTCAGCTGGCGTTTTTCCCTGATCTTCTTCCATCGTTGGCTCGGCATCCTGGTCGGCTTGATGTTCATTATCTGGACCATTTCCGGCGTGATCCTGATGTATTACGGGATTCCGCATTACACGGCAGGTGAACGGCTGGCGCACATGCCGCCGCTGGATATGTCCACTGCCACCCTTACACCGCAAGAAGCATTGGCTTCGGTCAAAGGCACACCGTTCCGTTTGCGCATCTCGATGTTCGACGGCCACCCGGCCTACCGCATCAACACCGGCCAGGTGTTCGGCAACTGGACGGTAGTGCTGGCCGACACCGGCAAGGTAGTGAGACTCGACCAGGACTCCGTCATCTACATGCTGGCCAAGCGCTACCCGGATTTCACTGAAACCATGCTCTATGAAAACTACCTGCGCGAGCCCGACATGTTTACGCATTCGCCGGCGCTGCAAAACCACTTCCCGCTGCATGTAATCAACATGAGCAATTTCGAGCGTTACTACGTGTCGGAACATTCCGGTGAAGTGGTAATGCACACCACGCCGCTGACCCAGGTACTGGGCGTGCTCGGCTACAACATCCACACGCTGTATTTCTGGCGCCAGCAACATTGGTGGACACCGTTGCTGCATTGGCTTAGCTGGATCGGGCTGGGCATGACCATACTCGGCATTGTGCTCGGCATCTGGCGCTTCAGCAGCAAGCCGCAATTCATCCAGGATGGTGAGGCATGTCGCACGCCTTACACGGGTTGGTGGAAGTGGCACCACTACGCCGGCCTTATCTTCGGCGCGGTGATGTTGACGTGGATGGTGAGCGGCTTGATTTCGATGTCGGTAGTACCCGGCATTGACGAGACACTCTACACACCCGAGCAGATCGCTGCCGGCGCCCGCACCGTGCAGGGCTTTGGCGCCCCGGTTGATTTTGCACCACTCACACTGGAAAGCATCAAGAACGCGGTGGTGAAGATCGGCACTGAGCACACGGTGAAAGAGCTGGAATTGAAAGTCGTCAACGGCCAGCCTTATTACCAAAGCTATCGCACGCC
>CANCGR010000237.1 GCA_947377625.1 Gammaproteobacteria bacterium
AGTAGTTCTCTCAGGTTCCAACGAAATTCCTGCCGTGGCTTCCAATGGTTCAGGCACGGCGATCATTTCCTTGAACACTACTACTCATGAGATGCGGGTAAGCGCCAATTTCACCGGGCTGACGGGCAATACCACCGCTTCTCACGTGCATTGCTGTGTGGTTTTGCCAGCTAATGCCGGAGTGGCCACCACAACTCCCACATTCGGGGGCTTTCCGCTGGGCGTAACAGCCGGTGCCTGGGACAACATCTATAACATGGCCACGGCCACGGCGTGGAATCCTGCTTTTGTCACCGCCAACGGCGGTACTCCAGCCGGCGCCGAGGCGGCATTTGTTGCAGGTGTTGCTGCCGGACGGTCTTATCTCAATATCCACAGTTCGACTTCCCCGGGCGGTGAAATCCGCGGCACGCTGTTGCTCAATTCCTTTGCCGCTGCCGCCTCACCACGCAGTGCCGGCCTGGCTGCTGCGCTCGATTCACTTGGCGCGGGTACCGGGGCGGTTTCAGATCGCCTGGTGGCCATGGCCTTGTTAAACAGCACAGCACAAAAATCCGCCATTGACATGTTGCTGCCCACATCCTCAACTGCCGTTGAAACAGTGATAGCTGACACCTTGTTCACGGACTTCGATCAGATGGGTTCGCGCCTGCAGGGCTTGCGCATGAATGCACCGGCTGCAACGCAAGCCAACGGACTGTGGTCCAAAGGTTTCAGCAGTTCCGGCAAACACGATACGACAAGCGGCGCTGCCGGCTATGAGAACGACGGCTGGGATTTTGCGATTGGCTACGACCGGCAGATTGCGCCTGGTCTGGTTGCCGGTGCTGCGGTAAGCATCGCGGACCACTCGATAGGCTTCATAGACCAATTCGCCGGTTCAAGTACTGACATTTCCACGACACAGGCTTCTGTCTATGGCAGCAAAGTGCTCGGCAGCGGTTATGTCGAAGCCATGCTCTCCTATGGAACGAACGACAGTGCTTTCCTGCGTAATGCGGGTCTGGCTGGCTCGGCAAGAGCCAAGGCCGACAGCAATCAATGGGGTGCACGTATTGCGGGCGGCGTTATTGTCGACCTCGGCTCCGCACTCACCGTGACGCCACAAGCGCGGCTTGATTGGATGAGTCTGGATCAGGATGGCTATCAGGAAACAGGTGCCGGTGGCTTGGCACTTAATGTCGGCTCGCAATCGCTTGATCGTGTTCGCACCAGCGTCGGCGCGCAGTTTGATTGGAACACCGGCACTATCGCCACACCCTTTGTGCGCGCCTTCTGGAATCATGACAACAAGGATGCCGGCTCAACCCAGTTGGTGTCATTCGTTGCCGGCGGCACCAGTTTCATGGATGCCGGTCAGGGCATCGACAAGAACAGTTATTCATTGGGCTTTGGCATAAACTTCCGCAGCAAGACCGGATTATCAGCAGCCATTGGCTACGACAGAGTGTCCAGCAGCAACTTTGAATCCGATATTTTCCAGGGAAAATTGTTCTGGGCATTTTGATCAGGCAACCAGGAGCAGGTGGGCATGAAGTTGAACAAGAGTTGGATCGCGCTATTGTTGTTGGTGATGGCGCAAGCGCCAACGCTGAATGTCTATGCGCAGCAGCAGAGTGTCACTTCTACGCCCATACTGAAGACCAGTGAAAGTTGGAACGGCGCGCCGGTGCACTATCCTGCCGGCACGCCGGAAATCTCGGCGTTTATTGTTGAAGTGGCACCGGGCGCGCAAACCGGCTGGCATTCGCACCCGGTGCCATCGTTCGGCATGATTCTGGAAGGTGAACTGGAAGTCGAGCTCAAGGACGGTCGCAAGAATGTGCTCAAAGCCGGTGATGCAGTGGTGGAAGTTGTGGATGCCTTGCACAACGGCATCAACAAAGGCGCTCGTCCGATGAAGCTGGTGGTGTTCTATGCCGGTGTCAAAGAGCAGCCATTGACGGTCACGCAAGGGGCGGCCGTGCCGGGCAAATAGTGCGCCGCATCCTACAAAGTGAATCTCGCCAACAGCGGCACATGGTCTGACAGCTCACGCCAGTCCTTGCCGTTGAGGCACTCACAGCTCTCCAGCGTCAGCCCTTTGAAGTAAATGCGATCCATGCACAGTAAAGGCCAGCGCGCCGGGAAAGTTCTCGCGTAACGTTGCTGGCTTTGCATGAATACTTCTTCCAATTGCAGTGCAGGGTCCAGATGACGTTGCACCTCCCGTGTTGTCCAGTCATTGAAATCACCACCAACAATCAAGGCTTCGTGGTTGTCGACAATGCTCGCCAGATGCTGGTTGAGAATTCCCAGCTGCTTTTTGCGTTCAAATCCCAGCAGGCCCAGATGCAGGCACAGCACATGCACACGCTGGCCGCTGTCGGGCATCACAATGGTGCCATGCAGCAAGCTGCGACTGGCCTGCCTGAATAGCGAGACATTGATATTGTCCCAGGCGTGGAAAGGATGCTTGCTCAATATGGCGTTGCCGTGGTGGCCGGTGTCGATAATCGCGTTTTTGCCGTAGGCGTAATGCGGCCACACCTCATCTGCCAGAAATTCAAATTGCGAAGCGGCCGGCCAGTCGCCGATGTTGGCAGCATGCACGTGATGGGCGCCTTGCACTTCCTGCAGCAGCACCATGTCGACATCCGCCGCTCTTATCATCTCGCGCATGCGATGCAGCACAAAGTGGCGGTTGTTGCTGTTGAATCCCTTGTGGATGTTGTAGGTAAGAAGGCTTAGCTGCATGAAGCGGGTCAAAGTTCCGGTGTTTTCGGGTTGCGGAATATCAGTCAACGATGAAATGCGTCTGGCTGACTTCAGGAGTTGCGGCGCTGTTATGACAGGGCTTTTTGTATCAGCTTCGATGGGGAGCGAAGCTAGCAGAAACCACTCACGGTTCTGTTCGGCAGCACACCTTGTGACGCGCTGCGACCGCGTACACTTCGCTCGACTCCGCACAGCACGCGCTATTGATAACGATCAACACCGGCTGCTGACGGGTAAGTTAGTCTTCCAGAACAGTTTTCCGACAACGAGGCGCCACCATGGACAATCTGAATTCCGAACAGCTCAAGGAAAAACTCACCGCACAATATGACAAATTCGCTGCCAAAACCCATGAGGTGTTTGTGGCCGGTCGCGAAAAAAGCAAAGAGGCCTTGCATGTGGCCGTAGAAAAAACCCGCGAACAGATGACCGCACTGGGGGAGTTGAGTGTAGAGCAAGGCAAGCAGTTCCAGCATTACATGCACCGCGATCTCGACCAGACCTCGCGTGATCTTCACAAGCTCGGGGCACAAGCCAAAGATCGGCTGAACCCGTCGCGCATTGGTGCCGGTGCCTTGGACAGCATGGCCGCGCTGTTGCATGTGGGCAGTGATGCGTTATTGGTGCTGTCGATAAAGGCCGATGAGGCTCTCACCTACAAGGCCGGCGAGCTGACCAGCGCGGGCACGCTTACCTGCAGCAAATGCGCGCATGTGACGGACATCAGCAAGTCCAGTGTTATTCGCCTGTGCCCGGCGTGCCAGAACGATACCTTCACCAAGAGCTATTGATTTCAATCCAGCTGCAAAGCTTCTTTGTGCTGCTTCATCCGCAACCAGTTGACTGGTTGCAGGATGAATTTATGACTGAGCAACCAGCGTTCAAAGCGGAACTTGCCGGGCACATCCAGCATCAGCAAACCGATTACCAGTGTCACCATGCCAGGGCCGGGCAGGAACAGTAGCGTCACACCCACCAGCACCAGCAACAGTCCCACAATATTTTTCACGACTATCATCAGCAGGCGCAGCGCCGGCGGATAGTGGCACCACAGCGGCGGGCGACGCGCAGATTGCTTGAAATAGTCAGCCGGGATTTGCACCACTGCCCACGGCACCAAAAACACACTGCCGGCAAACAGCAACGCAAACAGCGCCGCTAATGCCCACGGATGCCAAGTGCCAATCAGTGCCAGCGCCGCTTCTACTTGACCGTTCATGGTTGCACTGCCAACGAGCCGGTATAGAACGCTGCGCACGGGACTTCAGGTTTCAGCTTCTCCAGCAACCTTCGCACTGGTCCGGCCAACGCTTTAAAGATGTTCGGCTTGGATATTTCCGGGTGCTGGAACGTGCCGCCAATGTCCTGGGAAACTCTGATGCAACCTTGTTGGTCCAGCAGCGCGATGCTCAGGTTCTTGAACTGGGCATTGGGGAAATCCAGCGCGCCTTTGAGTGCCAGCAGGTTCTCATGCGTGGTCATCGCCACGTCCTGTGTCTGCGCCACTCCTGCGTTGATATTCCACTCGGAGCTAACAGCAGGGATGTCGCTGCTGACACCGGTTTCAATAAAAATGTTGGCGAAGTCGAAACCCTTGGTGACCACCAGACCCAAAGGGCCGGCAAACAGAATGGCACCGGCATCCACCAGGTTGAAGTTCTGGCTGCTCTCATACTTGGCAAACTGTTCATCGAGATTGCTGTCGTTGATCAGCAGATTCTTGCCTTGCAGGGACACATGCCCTGACAGTGTCTGCTTCAATTCCGGCAGCGTTTGCCCCTGCGCAGCAAGGTGCGTGGAGAAATCCATGGTGCCGGTCACTGAGCGCGTGGGTGCCAACAGTTTGAAGCTGTCCGCCACCAGGAATTGTGGCAAGGTATAGTCCAATGCGTAATGAGGTTCTGCTGCGCTGAAGTCTGCTCGCAGGTTGGCTGTTGCCTGCGCGCCGAACAAGTCCATCGTGATGGGTGCGAAGGTGAACAGCTGATGGTTGGCGGCAAGCGCCAGTCTCACATTACCGAGTGTAAAGGAGCCTTCGCGTATTTCTGCGCAGCCCACGCTGGCTGAGATATTCACAGTGGCAAGACTGCCTGGCGCCAGAGTGTCGACAGGGGTTAAACCCAGCAAATCGACGTTGCAGGATGCGGCCGAGTACTCGTTACCTGTCATAGCGTCTGTGAAGTGGATATTGGCGTTGCTTACGCTGATCCGTTCGAGCTTCAGTGTGACATGCGGTTGCGGCTGCGTGAAATTGAAACTGCCGTCTTCATGGCGCACGAGGGCAACGACGGGATCATGCAGGGCAATCGCGTTCAGCCTGATTTCACCAAGCAAAAGCGGCAACGCATCAATGCCCAAGCTGACTGTGCTGACGGTCGCAATCTGCATTCCTTCCCTGCGCATGTGCACGTCGTGTGCGGCCAGCTGCAAGCCATGCAGAAAGCTGACTTCCAGCGGCCCGCTGATTTCAATGTCGAGCGAAAATGAGGCGGAGAGGGTTTTTTCCAGATGATGCTTGTAG
>CANCGR010000238.1 GCA_947377625.1 Gammaproteobacteria bacterium
TGGTTGTTATTGGTGGTAGTACCTGGCGCATTGGGCTGGATGACGCCGGCAATCACTTCCTCGCCGACGGCCAGACCAGAGATCACTTCCGCTGACACGCGGCTGGTGACACCAATCATCACCTGGCGCTCTTCGCGCGTACCATCCGCCTTCATGACCGTGGCAGTAGCAGGACGTGGTGCATTGGGATTGGCGTTCGCCAAACCGCCGAAACCACCGCGACGCCCCTGGCCGTTGCCACCACCGAATCCACCTGGCGGCCTGCCTTGTCCCGGTGTGAAACCTTCTGGACGACCGCCACCTGCGCCACGCGCCTGTGCGTCACCACCAGCCGCTTGTGCAGCACCGGCTGCAGGTGCGGCGCCTGCATTGGCAGCACCGGCTGCCGCCAATTGGCGACCACCACCAGGAGGGCCGTATTTGAGGGCTCCCACCGGCACTGTCACCACATTCTGGGCTGAGGCCGTGATGAAAAATACCTGCGCAGTCATGTCGGTAAACAGCGCGCTGTCGGCGTTGTCCACATCAAACAGTGCGGTATAAAGCACGACATTGTTGGTCACTGTCGGAGTTGGCAGAATCTGGCGCACCTTGGAATACCAGCGCCGGTCTCCGCTGCCCAGGGTGGTGAAATAAACGGTCATATCTTTCTTGATACCGCTGATGTCGGCTTCGGAAATCTCCGCTTCCACCGTCATCGTCGACAGATCGGAAATGCGCAGGATGGTAGGGGCCTGCTGCACAGCATTGAGCGTGCGGCCTTCAATCAAATCGATGGTGACCACAGTCCCGGCGGCAGGGGCGTAGATTTTGGCGTAATTAAGCGAAGTTTCATCACTGCTGAGCGAAGCCTGACTTTGCTGGATCTGCTTCTGCAATTGTTCCAGCGCAGACTGGGCCGATGCCAGGTTATTGACCGACGTGTCATATTCAAGCTGACTGGTGGCATTGGCCGTACGCAAGCGTTCCTGGCGGGCAGCATTGGATTTGGCCAGGTCAAGCGCGGCTTTGCGCCCGTCCACCTGGGCTACCAAAGCAGCGATACCGGCGCGGCTGGCTTCCACTTTGGACTCCTGCAGCTTGGCATCAATTTCAGCCAGCAACTGGCCTTGTGTCACCACATCGCCCACTTGCACATGCATTTTTTTCAACTGGCCAGAGACCTGCGCGCCCACATCCACGTAAGTCTTGGGTTTGAGAGTGCCGGACGAGGCAATGGTGTTCTCGATGGAGCCCATATCTACTTTGACCAACAAGGGCTTTTCGTCAGCCTTTTTCTGACCATTACTACGAACAAACCACGCCCCGGCCACCGCCACGACTACTGCTGCAGCTACCAGGAACTTGAATGATTTGCGACGCATGAAACTTGCCATTGGAAAACCCGGTTCAAAAATTAATTTGTTGTTGTACAGAATGACTAAACGCCTGAAAGCGCGCACAGTTTACGTGTAAAGATGGAGCAAAAAAGGAATCATGACCCACAAGTCATTTTTTGTTCCGATTATTACAAGCACTTGATCAGGGCTGAGGTAACTGCCCCGCCCGCATCAGCGCCGCGAGCTCGGTATAGCCCCCGACACTGACACCATCGATAAACACCTGGGGCACAGTGCTGCGACCACCACTTAGCTCGCGCATCTGCTGATAACGCGCCAGATCATGGGTCACATCAATATCTTCGAACTTGTAGCCCAATTGCGTGAGCAGTTGCTTGGCTGCATGACAATAGCCACACCAGTCTTTTGTATAGATAACGATAGTGGCCACAGGTCAGGCCGGACTTTGGGCATTGGTAATGCGAATCAGCGCATCCACCGTCTGTTTGGCCCTGCCACTGTCGATGGCGACCGCTGCCATGCGAACCCCTTCAGGCAGCGCTTGCACTTTGCCGGCCACCAGCAGCGCAGCAGCACTGCCGAACAATACAATGTCGCGATAGGCGTCATGCTGGCCGGCCAGCAGCGCACGCAAGCGATCAGCGTTATAAGCCGCATCACCGCCCTGGATATCGACCAAAGTCGCCAGTGGCAACCCTGCTTGCTCAGGACTCACTTCAAATTCGCTCACGACCCCATTACGCACAGCACACACATGATTGCTGCCCAAGGTGCTCAGCTCATCAAGACCGCCCGCACCATGCACCACCCATGCACTTTCACAGCCAAGCCGCGCCAAGGTCTCTGCCAGCGGACGCACCCACTCTTTGGCATAGACACCAAGCAAGTAGCGTTTGACACCGGCCGGGTTACACATTGGCCCCAACAAATTAAAGATGGTGCGCACACCCAGCTCTGCACGCACTGGCCCCACATGCCGCCACGATTCATGGTGACGCGGTGCCAACATGAAGCAGTAGTTGGCCTCAACCAGCGACTGCTCCAACAGCGGAAAATCCGCATTGATATTGATGCCGAGCGCCGTCTGCACATCGGCAGTGCCGGACTTGGAAGAAACCGCACGATTGCCATGCTTGGCCACCGGCACACCACAGGCAGCCACCACCAATGCAGTAGCGGTGGAGATGTTCAGGGTATGCATGCCGTCGCCACCAGTGCCAACAATATCCATCGCACCTGAGGGTGCTTTAATGGCCAACGCCTTGCTGCGAATAACAGTAACTGCAGCGGTGATTTCATCAACAGTTTCGCCGCGCATACGCAGAGAAACCAAAAATGCGGCGATCTGCGCCGGCGTGGCAGCACCACTCATGATGAGACTGAAAGCCTGCTCGGCTTCGGCAAAGGTGAGACGAAACCCGCCAACAGTTTTAGCGATCAGACTTTTCAGGTCAGCGGGATTCGCACTCATGCTTAGCGGTTCTTCAGCTCAATGGCGAGTAACGTGTTCTGCATCAGCGACGCAATCGTCATCGGACCAACGCCGCCTGGTACCGGCGTAATCCAGCTGCACTTGTCTTTGACGTTGTCGAAATCAACATCGCCGCGCAGTTTGAAACCTTTTGGATCGGACGCATCCGGCACGCGCGTGGTGCCCACGTCGATTACCACTGCGCCTGGCTTGACCATGTCAGCGGTGATGAACATCGGCTTGCCGATGGCAACAATCAGAATGTCGGCGCTGGCGCAGATTTCTTTCATGTTGGTGGTGCGGCTGTGCACCATCGTCACCGTGCAGTTGCCGGGATTGGTGTTGCGCGACATCAGGATCGACATCGGCGTGCCGACGATGTTGCTGCGACCCACGACTACGCAATGTTTGCCAGCGGTGTCGATCTTGTTGCGTTTGAGCAATTCCATGATGCCGTTTGGCGTGGCGCTAATATAAGTCGGCAGGCCCAGCATCATGCGACCGAGGTTTTCCGGGTGGAAACCGTCGACGTCCTTGCGATAGTCGATGGCTTCAGTGACTTTGTCTTCGTTGATGTGCTTGGGCAATGGCACCTGCACGATGAAGCCGTCGATGGCCGGATCCTTGTTGAGTTTGTCGACTACGGCCAGCAGTTCGTCTTCGGTGATCGTGGCAGGGTAGGTCAGCAGCGTCGAATCAAAACCGCAGGCTTTGCAGGCCAATACCTTGTTGTTTACATAGGTCATGCTGCCACCATCGCTGCCGACCAACACCGCGGCCAGATGCGGCACCTTGCCACCGGCCTGCTTGATGCTGGCAACTTTTTCGGCGATTTCTTTTTTGAGCTGATCTGACGTGGCTTTGCCGTCGAGTAACTGCATGGTGACCTCTTTGATGAACAACAGGAATGAAGAACGGGGGAACCCCAAGCAAGGCAGGGCTCAAGCGAGCGCGCATTCTACCCTCGGGCCTGCAGGTGAGTCACTCCAGGACATCAATTACACTTCAGAGCGAATCCGGCTTGCCGCCGTGCATCCGATGACCGGGTTCGCTACTGACCAGCTGCGCCTCACCCGAAACCGCATCCATCCCGGCCATCTGGCAGGCTGGCAACAGTCAATGTGCTTCATTGAAGCGAAGGCCGGTGCCGACTTATCCGCTGGGGCAGCACGGCCCCAGTCTGGCGTCAGGACTGCTGCCGCCACTATAGACAAGCGCTTGCCGGTTTGCGGTTAGCGAGTGACAGCAGCTTCGCCTGCATCGCGCATGGCTTGCGCATCGCGCTGCATTTCATGCAATACATTGAGCTTTTGTGCGCGTGTGCCGGTCGCAATGTCATTGTGGTCAAGCACTGCGGCAATCGCCGCTTCAATAGTCACCAGCGCCGCTTTGGGGTCTTGCATGTTTATTTGCAAAATAGCCTTTGCAAACAAAATGCCGGCGTCTTGTGAAAGCGCGAAAGCCTGGTCATAGAAACTGAGCGCTGCCGCGTTATCCCCCACCGCCTGCCGTATTTTGCCGAGCGCAAACAACGCGGCCGGCTGGTTGAATTTGCTGAGTCTGGGCACGGCACTGAGCAATATTCTCTCAAGGTAGTCTGGCGTTACTGCTGTGCATTGCTTCGATAGTGACTGTTCCACCAGTTCATTGAGCGGCGACAGCAAGTCCATCTCGCTGCTGTTGCTCTGCTCGATATGCGTGCTGACCACCAAAGGTGCCGGCAACGCTACCGCTGGCGAGATACACGTCAGCAACATGCGGTTGAACAGTGGCCGCAGCAGCGTGGGATTGTTCTGCAGAATCTCGTCGTAAACATCGCTGGCATCCTGCGCGCCCGCTTCACCGGTGCGGGCCACTTTGATTGCAAAAAATTCGGCATTGCGCACTTCCAGCGGATCATGCCGGTACCAATCTTTGGCGAGCCGCAGCGAATCACTCCACAAACCGGCGTTGACTGCCGTTTGCCCGCCATCTACCACCACCATCAACAGCGGGATCGCCAACAGCAAGCGCTGCGCCGAAGCAGGCAAGCGTGGGCGCAAGGTTACCAGCAGATACACAAAAGCCAGCAAGGGCCCGACGATGGCCAGATAGTTGCGATGATTGAAGTACAACTCCAGCGGGATCACTGATCCTTCAATGCTGTGGCCCGCCAGAAACCACAAAGCTGCCAATGCCAACACCGGCTGCTTGCGCCGATACAGCAAGGCGCCTGCTGTAATCAACAACCAAGCCACGCAGGCAAATAGCGTAGTGAGTGGTGAAAACAACGACGTGGAAATTGTGGGTGAATGAAACAACTGCGTACTGGGCATGCCCGGGCTGAACAGATGGCCCAGATAAGTCCACAAGATGCGACTCTCGGTAAGCACGCGCTCCGTTCTGCCAAAGCCCAGCTTGCTGACAAAACTTTCCGAGGTGGTCATGACATAAACCAGCGTGCTGACTACCA
>CANCGR010000239.1 GCA_947377625.1 Gammaproteobacteria bacterium
GTTTACGTATTCCGAGGCAAGTGTATGTCCAGAGTCTGCATCGTGACCGGCAAAGCGCCCCTGGTTGGCAACAACGTGTCACACGCGAAAAACCGCACCAAGCGCCGCTTCAACCCCAATCTGCACAGCCATCGTTTCTGGGTGGAATCAGAGCAGCGTTTTGTTGCACTGCGTCTGTCCAGCAAGGGCATGCGCGTTATCGACAAGAAAGGTATCGACCAGGTGCTGAGTGAAATCCGCGCCCGTGGCGAAAAAGTCTAATCAGTAAACTGATTCGTTTCCGAACATCGTTTCCGAACAGGAAGAGGAATAAACCATGAGAGACAAAATCCGTTTGGTATCCAGCGCTGGCACCGGCCATTTCTATACCACCGACAAAAACAAGCGCAACATGCCTGACAAAATGGAGATCAAGAAATACGATCCCGTTGTTCGCAAGCATGTGACCTACACCGAAGCCAAGATCAAGTAATCCGGTTTCGTTTTAGTTCTGCTTTAGAAGTATCTTTGAAGTATTGACGGAGCTGTGCAATGCAGCTCCCGATTCTTACCGCCAACTACCGGTAAGCTAAGTTAGCCCCAAGCCGCCATTCCCACACCAGCCCGTCTTCCGGATGCTGGATGTTGCCGAATTTTTGTTTCACTATCCCAATTCGGTAATGAGCAGTTCACCGCTGCCTTAAAACAATAACAGGAGTGCACTGTCATCATGAAAAAAATCATTCTCTTTGTTTCGGCCTTGCTGCTGGTTCAATCAGCCTCTGCGCAAAACTGCGACCGCGACTGTTTGCGCGGCACCATCACCAGCTATCTGGATGCGATGCTCAAGCATGATCCCAAACCACTGCTGCTGGCGGCCAACGTACGCTTCACCGAAGACACACAAGAACTCAAACTCGGCGAAGGCCTGTGGAAAAACATCGAAAGCCTCAGCGGCTTCCGTCAGGACATTCTCGACGTGCGCAAAGGCGTGGCAGGCGTGCATGTGAAAGCCATGGAAAACGGCAAGCCAGTATTGGTGTCGATCCGTCTGCAAATGCAGGGCAACAAGATTGCAGGCGTGGAAAGCATGGTAGTGCGCACCAAGGAAGAAGGCATGATCTTCAACACGGATGCCATCGTGAAAGCGAGCGACGCAATGAACGCGACACCCACAGCCGCGCAACGTAACAAGCGAGAAGACATGGAGCGCTTGGCACTGCTTTATCCAAAAGGTCTGAGCATCGGCAGCTTCGTTAAAGCTGACGCCCAGTTCGCTGAAACAGCCTATCGCTTTGAAAACGGCCAACTGATGGCGGGCCCGGGCTGCACTTTCTTCAAAGGCTGTGACCACATCCGTGAACAAGGCTTGCCGACGCTGGCCGGTATCAAAGCGCAAGTAGCAGGTGTGGATGAAGAACAGGGTATCGTGTGGTTGCGTATGAACTTCGGCAAAGGCTCACTGATGCGCGGTGACGGTGAGCTCTCAGTGTTTGAGATGTTCAAAGTTTACGACGGCCGCATCAATGCAGTGGAAGCGTTTATGAAAGAGGTACCGGCCAATACGCCGTTCCTGTGGCAGTATTAAAAGAGAGTCTGAAATAACAAAAAGGCGGACCAAGGTCCGCCTTTTTTATTGGTGCAGAATCAATCACAGAGCCGGATTAGCCAATCTGAATAATTTGATTGAGCACTGCACACACTTCCGTGAAATGTCTGGTGCTCATTTTTCTGGCAGGGTGTGGTGCGGCATAGCGTATCCTCCAATCGAAGGATTTGGGCTGATGGCATAGCACGTAGCTGGTCTTGCCATTTTTGCTTCCGGTAGCAGAACCAACATTGACGGCAAAAGGATTGTCGGCATTGTATTCAGCGGTGGTCATCGGCAATCCAATGACCAGTGAAGTGCGAGCATTGAAAGCTAATGGAGAGAGAACCAGAAATGGGTGGCGATCCCGCATTTCTTTGCCGGCCTGCGGATTGCAATCAATCCAGATAATGTCCTGACGATCCGGAACCCAGACAGATTTTTTTGCTACCACTTTTCAGCTCCCAACGCGGCAGTAACCATGGCTTCACCGCCATGCCTGGAAACGTCATAGGCAGCCAGCCGTTCGGCAAGTGTCATCTGCGAATTATCGATGGGCTCAATGATTACCCGGCCATATTCAACTGTCATGCGTACACGTTGATCAGCCTGCAACTTGGCAGCACGAGCGATGGCAGCAGGCAGGCGGACACCGAGGCTGTTGCCCCAGTGTTTGATGTCGAGCGTTGTTTCAGTCATGGCCTTGGCTCCGCAATGTTTAAACATAGTATAAACATTGCGAACAACATGGACAAGGCGGCAGCGAACAGCCGGCAGCAGCGCGTCCCGGCGTAGGGTGGAAGCGTCAATCCACTTTACGCACAGCACCTTTGTCTGCACTGGTCGCCATCGACGCATAAGCACGCAGGGCTTTTGACACCTTGCGAGTGCGATGCTCAGTAGGTTTCCACGCGGCTGCACCCTTGGCTTCCATCGCTGCGCGGCGATGCGCCAGTTCCGTTTTCGTTACATCCAGATGAATGGTGCGATTGGGAATGTCGATGTTGATAGTGTCGCCTTCCTGCACCAGCGCGATGTTGCCGCCTTCCGCCGCTTCCGGTGAGGCGTGGCCGATTGACAGGCCAGAGGTGCCGCCCGAGAAACGACCATCAGTGAGCAGTGCGCACACTTTGCCGAGGCCTTTCGATTTCAAGTATGAAGTCGGATACAGCATTTCCTGCATGCCAGGGCCGCCGCGCGGGCCTTCGTAACGAATAACCACTACGTCGCCTGCCTTGATGCCATCGGCCAGAATGGCGGCTACCGCGCTGTCCTGACTTTCGAAAATGCGCGCCAGGCCGGAGAACTTGAAGATGCTTTCGTCGACGCCAGCAGTTTTGACGATGCAGCCATCGGGCGCGATGTTGCCGAACAGTACGGCCAGACCACCTTCTTTGGAGTAAGCGTGTGAGACTTCACGGATGCAACCATTGTGGCGATCAATGTCGAGTGTCGGCCAGCGCGTGCTCTGACTGAAAGCAGTTTGCGTTGGAATGCCGGCCGGGCCGGCACTGAAAAACTTTTGCACTTCGGCAGAAGGGTTGCGTGCAATGTCCCACTTTTCCAGCGCAGCCAGCATATTGGGGCTGTGCACGGTTGTAACGTCAGTATGCAACAAGCCACCACGCTCGAGTGCTCCCAGAATCCCCATCACGCCACCGGCACGATGCACGTCTTCCATGTGGTATTTCGGTGTGGAGGGCGCAACTTTGCAAAGGTTCGGCACTTTGCGCGACAAACGATCGATGTCAGTCTGCGTGAAATTAAGTTCAGCTTCCTGCGCTGCGGCAAGCAAATGCAGGATGGTGTTGGTGGAGCCGCCCATTGCGATATCCAGCGTCATCGCATTTTCAAAGGCTTTGAAGTTGGCGATGTTGCGTGGCAACACGGATTCATCATCCTGCTCGTAGTAACGTTTGCACAACTCGACAATGGTGCGGCCGGCCTGCAGGAACAGTTGCTCGCGATCGGAGTGCGTGGCCAGCACTGAACCGTTGCCTGGCAGTGACAAACCCAGTGCTTCAGTGAGGCAGTTCATCGAGTTGGCCGTGAACATGCCCGAGCAGGAGCCGCAAGTCGGGCAAGCAGAGCGTTCGTAGTCATCCACTTGCTTGTCACTCATCTTGTCGTCAACCGCCGCCACCATCGCATCAACCAGATCCAGCTTGACGAACTTGTCAGCCAGTTTGGTTTTGCCGGCTTCCATCGGGCCACCGGAGACAAACACTACCGGGATATTCAAGCGCAGTGCGGCCATCAACATGCCGGGGGTGATCTTGTCGCAGTTGGAGATGCAAACAATCGCATCGGCACAGTGCGCGTTGACCATGTATTCCACCGAGTCGGCAATGATTTCGCGCGAGGGCAGTGAATACAACATGCCGTCATGACCCATCGCGATGCCGTCATCGACCGCAATCGTGTTGAATTCTTTTGCCACGCCGCCGGCTTTTTCAATTTCACGCGCCACCAGCTGGCCCAGATCTTTCAGATGCACATGGCCGGGCACGAACTGCGTAAACGAGTTCGAAATGGCAATGATCGGCTTGTTGAAATCGCCGTCTTTCATGCCAGTGGCGCGCCACAGCGCGCGGGCGCCTGCCATGTTGCGGCCTTGGGTGGTAGTAAAGGAACGATACTTGGGCATGGGCTACCTCAACTTTCTTACAACGGTTTAACAAAAATTCTGGAATTGCGCTGATAGTTATAGAGCGACTTTTTCTTTTCCGGCAACTCTTCCACTGCACTTGCCACAAAGCCGCGCTCAACAAACCAGTGCGGCGATTTGGTGGTCAATACAAACAAGCGGCTCAGGCCGAGTTTGCGCGCAGTTTTCTCAACGTGTTCGAGCAACAACTGGCCACGGTTGTGATTACGGTAATCCGGATGTGTGGCAAGGCAGGCCAGCTCAGCGTTCTTGCTATCCTGCGGGTAGAGCGCGGCACAGGCGATGATCATGCCGTCACGCGTGATCACACTGAATTGTTCGATCTCGGCTTCAAGGCGCTCGCGTGAACGATGCACCAAGACGCCTTGCTGTTCGAGTGGTTCGATCAGTTCGAGAATACCGCCGACATCCTTGATGGTAGCCGGCCGCAACTGCTCATACAGTTCTTGTGTAATCAGCGTGCCAATCCCATCGCGCGTGAACAGTTCGATCAACAGCGCCCCGTCGTCTTCATACGAAATCACTTGAGAACGATTCACGGTGCCGCTGCAGGCTTTCACACCCAGCTCCAGATTGCGCAATTCATCATCAATGCCGCTGACGGCAATTTTCTGTTTGATCAGCGCCAGTGCTTCTTCGGCACTCAGCTTGCTGATGCGCTCGCCATCCTGATCGAGAATGCCGGCTTCGTTGCCGTAGATCAGCAGTTTGTCGGCTTTCAATGCAATTGCCGTTGAGCACGACACATCTTCCACCGTGAGATTGAACACTTCACCGGTAGGCGAATAGCCGAGAGAGGACATCAGCACAATGTTGCCGTTATCAAGTTGTTTGCGAATGGCGTCCACTTCCACCTTGCGCACTTCGCCGGTCAAACCGAAGTCGACGCCGTTGTGAATGCCGAATGGCCGCGCCACGATGAAGTTGCCGCTAGCCAGCGTCAGGTCAGCGCCATGCATAGGTGAGTTGATCAGCCCCATTGAAAACGCCGCTTCAATATCAATACGCAGTTTGCC
>CANCGR010000240.1 GCA_947377625.1 Gammaproteobacteria bacterium
GTGCCCGGCCAGATCAATCAGCACGTGGATGCCGGCATCATGAATACGCTTGGCTGCCAGCGAGAAACGCATGTTGTGCAAACTGGTCCATGATTTGAAATGCGGGCGCAGTCTGTCCGTCAAGGCATCGCGTTTGTGGTTGCTGGTAAAAGCATGCAGCTCGATGTTGTGTTTCGCCAGCTCAGTGAGCAAGCTTTCGGAAAAATAGCCCACCGGGTGGCTGCGCAGATCGCCTGACACCACGCCGATCCGCAATGTCTGCCCATCGCGCGGGCACAGCCAGTGCGTGTATCGCACTGCGATCTTGTGGTTGACGCATTCACCAAATTGCTTTGCCAACGCCAGCATGCGATCCGGCGCAGGCGTGGGCAGGAAGTTCATCGCGAACAGGTTCATGCCTTTGATGTGTTCAGATGCCGGATCAGACGCCGCAGCTTGTTCGAACAACGCCACTGCCGCTTCGACCTCGCCCATTTTCAGCAACAGGCTGGCTTTGTTGGCAAGGCCACTGGTACTGCCCGGGCTAAGTGCCAGCAGTTTGTCGACACATTCGAGCGCTGAAGCCAACTGGTTCAGCTTGGTGTAGACGATACACAGATTGTTCAGCACTGACTGATAATCGCTCTGCAGGCGCAGTGCCATCTGGTAGGTCGTGACGGCTTGCTCAAGATTGTGCATGTCGCCCAGCAGCACACCTTTGCGGTACCACAACGTGGCGTCGCCCGGGCTCAGCAGGATGGCTTTGTCGGCCTGCTGCAAAGCCTGCTCGAACTCACCCAGACAGCGCAGCACCTGACTGTAATTTGAGAGAATCTGGTACGAATCAGATTTGAAGCTGACCAGATGCTTATACACCTTGGCGGCCTCGTCCCACTGCTGCAGCGAAGCAAGGGCGTGAGCCTTGAACGCCAACGCTTCTGCCCACACAGGCTCAATTACCAGGGCCTTCTCCAGCCACATCAAGGCATGCCGGAAGCGATTGAGTGATACCAGCAGCGACCCCAGCAAAAACGCACTGTTGCCGTTGGCCGGGTTCAACACCAGCGCCGCTTGCAGCGCCTCGCAGGCAGCCTCGGTCTTGTTGTCATGCTGCAACAACAGGGCCTGTTTGATCAGTTCGGCTTCGTTTGGCGGGGCATTGTCTGTCATGCACTAAGGTCCAGCGGCAGCAAGGGGAGTACATCGTCGCAAGCGGGTGACAACATGTTGGCAACTCGACAATATTTTTGCCGAGCATACCTGCCGCGAAGGCATGTGGCCACCCACCGCAGCCTGATAGATGGACTCAATTGTGAGCACTGATCAGGCGGGCTGCGACACTATGCCGCATTGATCCTCGCAGCACGCCCAAACATCATTGCGCCCTGATTTCATGTTTGAGATTCCTCAATGACAACCTTACGCACAAGCTTCTCCCTGACCACCGCCCTATTGGTTGCCTTGAACCCGCTAGCCGCGTTTGCCCACACCACATTGGAAACGTCTTCCATGTCAGAGGGTGTGCGTGTGGTGAACAACGCCCAGATCGGCCATGCCTGTGGCACCAATACCAGTGTCATCGGCACCTCGGTGGTATTTCCGGACGGAGTCGACTCCACCCTTCTCGTCAACGGCCTGCCCTATAGCGGCCTGCTCAGTGACTTCATCAGTAACTGGGGCCCCAACATCCAGCCGATGATCAGTCGCGCCGTTTTCACCACGGTCGACAAAAAACTAAGCCCCACCGGCAAGACTGTCGGCTTCTGGGCCGGTGGCGGTGCGGGCATGCCCGACAACATGGTGGGCTACATTCCGTTTCGTGTGAACGCGACCAACTTCAATCCGGCATCGTGCGCCACCAGCGTCAAGTTTCGCGTGAGCATCGTTGATGCTTGCGTGATCACCACGGCGGATCATTTGCATGACGATGGCGTAGCGCACTTCTGGACTTCCAACACGTTAAAAACGGTTTACGACAGCCCGACTGCCGACGATGCTGCCAACCTGACGATCAACCGCAACCTCACCACCAATCCGCTGCCGCCAGCGTGCGGCGGCACCGGCATTGCAGTGGAAGTGCGCGCCACGGCAGCTCAGCTGAATCGTGACATGCCGATTCGTATCAATGGTGTTCAGATCTGGCCAAAGCCATAGGGACTCAATGAAAACTGCCTCACTGCTGTTTACCGTATTTACCTTTACTGGACTGCTGCTGGCGAGCGCCTCTTCGCAAGCCCACAGCGCACGCGCCACACTCGATGCGGCTGGCAACAAAGCCAGCTTCACTGCACTGGCGCGTGTGACCTGCTCTGATGATGGTTCCGGCCCGCCTGCATTGCTATCGGCGCGCGTGCGCGACAACTCACCGCCAGTGGCCGGACTGATCATCAACCTGCAACTGCTCAAGGGCACGCAAGCCCTCAGCATCAGCGACACGGTGTCGGGCAATGCTGATTACAGCGACTCGCTGCAATTGGCAGGTGGCGCGGGTGTCTACACCGTGTTGCTGAACAAGACTGCCGCCGGCGCGCGCAATTTCGATATCGAATGGCATTGCCTTACCGCCACTGGTGATCACACCGGCACCGACATCATCGTGGACCAGTTCAAATGAAAGCACTGTTCTGTCTGTTGCTGCTGGTGTTGCTGCCTGGCTGCCAAAGTGTGGAACCCTGGCAGCGCGACGTGCTTGCCAAACCGGCAATGGCAGTAACGCCGTTGCCACTTGCTGCGGCTAGAGCCCGCCATGTACAGAGCAGTCGTGAAGCGGGCGCCACCACCAACGCGGCCGGTGGCGGTGGTTGTGGCTGTTACTGATCACGCGAGCCGACCCTGCATCTGCAAGACTCAGGCAAACCCTTCAACAGCGCTGCGCGCGCTGACCACCGCTGCACTGTTGTTGCCGGGCTTGCAGAGCGCGTTGGGCCAATCGCCCAGCGACAACGACACCACATCAGTGCAGGTATCCCGTTTCAATCAGAGCTATGACCGCGACACGGCACTGCAGGCATGGACGCTGGATTTGCGTACTCGCCACGCGTTGTCTGACCGCTTCACTTTGCGGTTGGGAGTAACGCAAGACAGCTGGTCTGGTGCAACACCGGTGACGGTGGCGCCGACGGCTTTTGGCGGCAATCGCCCGGTACTGCGCGACAGCAGCACCGGTACCGGCACCGTGATCTCAGGGGCTTCACCTGTAGTCAACGGCAAGCTGTGGCTGGATCGCTCATTGCAAACGCTGTTTACCAATGCCGACGGCTCGCAGCAGATTGATAACGGCCGCGAACTCATTATGTCGTCTGCCTCACCGGAAGTGCGTCAGCAGATTGATCTGGGTTTTGATTTTGCAGGCAACGGCCAGCGTCATGCGTTGAACCTGAGTCGCTCATCTGAACCGGACTTTCGTTCAATGCATGCCGACTGGCACAGTCAGTTTGATTTCAATCGCCAGCAGAGCACGCTGGCGCTGGGCGCTGGCTATACGCACAGCGATATCGACGCCACACTTGATCACAACCTGCTGCCTTATCTTGCACTCGACAACCAGAATCCGGCCTATGTGCGGCGCGGCAGCAACATGCATATGCAAGGCACTCGCACTGAGCAGACTGTTGACTTGGGTATGACACAAATCCTCAGCCAGAGTTCTGTGCTTGACCTCAGCCTCAGCCTTACACACAGCCAGGGGCTATTGGAAAATCCCTACAAGGTAATGACTGTTGTGTTCGCCGCCCCCTTTGCTGCCTTGGCAGGCAGTGATGCAAAGGTGAATGCTGACGTGCGAGCCCTGCCCGAACAACGCCCTGACACGCGACTGCAAAAAAGCCTCAGCTTGCGCTATGTGCAGCAAGTGACCGCGATGGAAGCAGCGCTGCACATTGAATACAACTTCAGCCGTGATGACTGGCAGATCGACAGTCACAGCGTTGAAATACAGTGGCTGCAACCGTTGGGCTCGTGGTTGCTGGCGCCGCATTTGCGCTGGTACAGCCAGCAAGCGGCGTCGTTCCATCACAGCTATCTGGTCAGTCAGCAGTCATTTCGCAGCATTGCCCGCAATGAACAGGGACTGGAAATCTGGCAAGACAGCAGCAATGCCAATCTGCGCTATCTGCGCACCAGTGACGGCACCTACCTTGACAGCAACGGCAAAGCGCTGGACCCGGCCCTGTTGCAACTGGCCCCGCAGTTCGTGAATTTTTCGCGTGCGCTGTTGCCGGCAAATTTTTCCAGCGATGCCCGGCTTGGCGGCTTTGGTGTGGTGAGCACTGGCCTGTCGTTGCAAAAGCATTTTGTCAACGGACTCACGCTGGAAGCTGGCGTGGATCATTACCGCCGTGCCAGTACGCTGCAATGGAGCGGCAGCGGTGATACGCCTTATGCGGATTCTTCTTACTGGTCCGCCTCGCTTGGTTTGCAGGCCGATTGGGAAATCGCAGCACATCACCAACACAGCAAGAGCACAGCAGAATCGGAGCATTCACTTTCCCACGTATCTGCAATGAGCCATTTTCCTGCTGGCATGGACATGCTGCACGCACCGATGCCAACGGGTTCGTTCATGGTTGGGTACAAAGCCGAAATCAACAATCCCATGATGACGATGCACATGCTGGAACTCGACTATGCGCTGTCAGAGCACTGGAGCCTGATGTTGATGCCGCAGTTCATGAGTATGCAGCCGCATGCCGAGCCTGTGAACAGCAGCAGTCTTCATCAACACGTTACTTCCGGCAGACAGGGCGAACCCACCGATCTGATAGCCGCAGCCTCCTGGTATGCGCCGACAGCAGCGGCTGGTGGACTATGGCAGTTGTCCACCGGCCTCGGCGTGCCCACCACTGCGTCAGGCACGTTGGATATAAGACCCTCACTTAGCTACAGCAGTGATCATGCGAGTTGGCAGTGGGGCAGTCGTGTTAACGGCCAGCATGATCTGGAGCACCATGAAGTACAGGATCATGAACCGCACAGCAGCGTTGAATTCACCGGCTGGATCAGCACCGACCTTGGCCCCATGCTGAGTACGTCATTACGCGCAGTCTGGTATCACAGCAGCAATGCATCTGACGCTTTAACGCCGCTGGCTGAGGGCGCGTCACTGGGCCTTGGTGTGACACTGCAGTTGGCTGGTCAACCCTTGTCGCTGGAATGGTTGCAACCGTTGCAATCCACTGCTGACACAAGTGGAAATTCACGCAATGGCTCACTGTTTGTCGGCTGGCACCACATGTTTTAACCAGCCAGGGATTGATTTAAAAATTATTCATC
>CANCGR010000241.1 GCA_947377625.1 Gammaproteobacteria bacterium
CCCGCCCGGCCTATGGCAACAGCACCGGTCAGTCGCAATCCAGACGTACCGGTTCCGACCGCAGCGAGCAACCGCGTACGCAAGACAATGCGGCCCCGCAAGGCGAAAGCATGTGGAGTTCACTGGGCAAAAACCTGCGCAGCGGCCGCTTGTTTTCACGCAAATAAGGCAGACCACCAACCGCCAAACCATTGGCCTAGGTTCCGCCGCCCATGATAAAAAGACCACCCAGCTGGGTGGTCTTTGCTTGAGTCTGCCTACCCCCCACCTAATGCGAGCGAAGTGATCGTCATGGCCACCGCTTATTCCAAGCCGGATACTGGCGAGGCAACACCCGTCAATTCACGCACTGCTCAATGGCTGGGCGGCCTCAGCTGCTTGCTGGGCCTTGTTGTCGTTGCTGGCTGGTATGCCGGCAATCTGGCGATTATCCAGTTGCGCAGCGATCTCACTCCCATGTCCTTCAACTCGGCACTGATGTTTGTGGTGTGCGGGGCTGCTCTCATCACTGTTGCACGTCGCAAACTGCTGTGGGTGCGCTTGCTCGCCGGCATCGGCTTGCTGCTCAGCGCATTGACGATGTCGCAGTACTTCACCGACATTGATCTGGGCATAGATCAGCTGATGCTGACCCCTCACATTGAGCAACTAGCGGGATACGACGGCCGCATGTCGCTAACCGGCGCGTTCTGCTTTCTGCTGCTGAACACCGGCTTCCTGATTTTTACGCTTGATCGCAGCAGCCGTCTTACGCGCGCTGTTACCACCGTGTGTGCGTCGATTGTGATTGCCTGCGTGATCGCCACTGTAATCGGCTTCAAGACCGACATTCAGCCTTTGTTCGGCTGGAAAGCGTCAGCCTTCATGGCACTGCATACCGCCTTCGGAATTTTCATGCTTAGCACCGGCCTGCTCGTTTGCAGCCTCGGCTTGAGCCGCAGGCGCAATGAGCACAACCATTTGTCATCTGCCGCGGCCGGCTTCATTGTAGTGGCCACTGCCACCTTGCTGCTGTGGAGCGGGCTCTCGCGCCAGCAGGATGATCAAATGCAAAGTTCGATGGCAGACGATTTGCATTGGCTCGATTCCAGCATCCTCAGTTTGTATCGCGAACATGTGAATGCCGTGGAAAGAATGGGCATGCGGTGGGAAGTTGCCAGGGGCACGGCGCAGAACCTGTGGATGCAGGATGCCGGCTCTTACCTGAACACGCTGGGCGGGCTGCGTTCGTTGTCATGGGTTGATGCTGTCGGCATTGTGCAGTGGCAACAAAGCAAGGCAGAAAGCCGGCTGCCGCCGGGCACCAATCTTGGCAGCAGCAGCGACACGACCACTGCGTTCACGCTGGCGCGCGACAAACACAAAACCGCTTTTACCAAGCCCACCAGAGCTACCGGCGAAGCCAGGTTTTTGATGCTCCGACCTTTGTTCGTTGACAATACGTTTGCCGGCATGTTGGTCGCTGAATTCCAGATCTCTGCCTTGTTCGATACTTTCCAGCAGCTGGGCTCCACGATTCCGTTCCAGGTGAAGTTCGGCCCCACGCCGGTTTATACAAGCTCCTTGTTTGTCAGGCTTGGCGACGAAGTGGTGCTGTCTGCCTCCACACCGTTGGCCATAGCCGACGGTGGCTGGAGCCTGCAAATCAAGGATGATTCATCGATGCGGTCGGATCTGCGCAGCTATCTGCCGCTGATCGTGCTGACCACCGGCACGGCAATGGCGGCTTTCTTTTCCGCGCTGTTGGGCCTGGCCGGTCTGACACGCCAGAATCTGCAGGAAACACGGCACGCCAATGCAGCTCTGGAAGACAGCAAGCACCAGCTCAACCAGTTTCGCACCACGCTCGACCGCACACTCGACTGCGTATTCATGATCGATGCGCTGACGCTGACTTACTTCTATGGCAACGCCGGTGCCTTGCGGCTTGCTGGTTGCAGCGCCGGGCAGTTGCATGGCAAAACTCCATGGGAGGTGAACCCGGCTCTTACTGAAGCCAGCTTCCGTCAGCGCGTTATGCCTCTGCTCAACCAGGAAATGGACTCCCTGACTTTCGAAAGTATCTTTCAAAATGCAGATGGCTCCGTCACGCCACTGGATTGCTTCATGCAATATATAGCGGTGGCTGATGAACCCCCGCGCTTCGTGGCCATCGTGCGCGACATCACCCAGCGCAAGCGGGTTGAACAGATGAAGTCCGAATTTGTTTCAACCGTGAGCCATGAGCTGCGCACGCCACTGACATCCATCACTGGCGCCCTCGGGCTGGTAAGAGGCGGTGCGTTGGGCGAAGTGTCGTCCACTGTGCAAGACATGGTCGACATTGCCTACAAAAACAGTCGCCGCCTGACACACCTGATCAACGATCTGCTCGACATCGAAAAAATCGCAGCCGGCAAAGTCAATTTCGACATGCAGGTGCAAATGTTGATGCCACTGGTGGAGCAGGCAGTAGAAGGCACACGCACCTATGGCACTGAACACAATGTCGAGCTGGAAATTGTGCAGGCCGCAGAGGGCGTTGAAGTAAGAATCGACAACCAGCGCTTGTTGCAGATTCTCAGCAATTTGCTGTCGAACGCCATCAAGTTTTCGCCCGAAGGTTCCAAGGTGAAAATCAGCGTGGTAACGCAAGGCGCCAAAGTGCGCATCAGTGTGCGTGACCAGGGTCGCGGCAT
The DNA here is from genome assembly GCA_947377625.1 of Gammaproteobacteria bacterium. Lineage (GTDB taxonomy): Bacteria > Pseudomonadota > Gammaproteobacteria > Pseudomonadales > Pseudohongiellaceae > CAILUG01. Next base: position 2,679 of record CANCGR010000241.1, read on the forward strand.
CCCGACAGAATTTCACGGCCGCATCTTCCAGAAATTCGCACAGGCCGACGCTTCTGACTCTCGCCGCCAAAGCGGCACTGGCCTGGGGCTGGCGATCAGCCGTGAATTGGCCGAACGCATGGGCGGTTTTCTTTCCTATGATTCCGTGTTCGGGCAAGGCGCCTGCTTTTATCTGGAACTGCCAGTCAGCAACACCAAAGCCGTGTCGGGCACACCTGGAAAAAACAATGGCCTCAAGCTGCTGGTCGTCGAAGACGAACCGGATGCTTCGTTGCTCATGCAACAGATGCTCGGCTCTGCCGGCTTCCAGGCCGAGATTGCCACCACCGGTGCGCGCGCATTGGCGGCCATCAAGCAAAACACTTACGCCGGCATTGTGCTCGACCTGCATCTGCCTGACATGAGCGGCATCGACATTATTCGCCAACTTAAATCAGACACTGCGACAGCAGAACTGCCGATCATCGTGGTGTCTGCCTATATCGAAGACGGCAAGCTGATGATCAACGGTGACTTCTCCGACATTGTCTGGCTGCCCAAACCAGTCGAAAAATCACGTCTGCAGCAGCAGCTGGAATTGCTGTCGGCTGCGCAGCAACAAGATTCCTGTCTGGTCTTGCATGTTGAAGATGACACTGACCTGCATGAAGTGATTCGCACCATGGCTGGCGGTAGTTGTGCATTCACGCAAGCATCAACACTCACCGCTGCCAGACAACTGCTGCAACAGTCAAAATTTACGGTAGTGATTCTTGATCTTGAACTGCCCGATGGCTCCGGCTGGGACCTGTTGCCGCAGATCCATGAGCATCAGCCCGCAGCCAGAATCATCATCCTCACCGGGCAGGAAAAAACTTCAGTCGAATTGGGCAAGGTTGATTCGGTGCTGCTTAAATCCAAAGTCACTCCCGAACAATTGCTGGCAGCCATACAGGCCAAACTCCATTCGTCGTAACAAGATCGCGTCCGCTGTATCCGGCTGGAGCACACACATGAAAAGACTACTGATCATTCTGGGCTGTATTGCCGGCGTTGTGGTGCTGGCGTTGTTGGCTGGCATCTATTACATCGCCAGCTTCGATCCGAATGCCCACAAGCAAAGCATCGCGCAAAAATTTCACTCTGCCACCGGCCGCGAATTGCATCTGGATGGCAACATCGGCCTGACGCTTTATCCGTGGCTCGGCCTAAGCGTTGACCAGCTCAGTGTCGGCAACGCACCAGGTTTCAGCAAAGAGCCGCTGCTGACGGTGGCGCATGCGCAGCTGCGCCTCAAGCTCATGTCGCTTATTCATAACGAAATTGAAATAGATACTGTGCGTATCTCCGGTGTGCGCGCAAATCTGGAAGTAGCGGCCAACGGCAGCAACAACTGGACCTTTGAATCCAGCAACGAAGCCAACGCCCCTGCCGCCGACCCGCAAAATAACAGCTCATCCAAAAAACTGCTTATTGGCGGCGTTGATATTCACGACACGCGCGTGGTCTACGACAACCTCGCCACCAACGCCCACTACGACCTCTCCAATCTCGACCTGGCAATAGGCGAGCTGAGTTACGGCCAGCCACTGGTGATCAGCGCCAATCTGCACGCCGCTTCGCGCAAGCCCGACTTGCAAGCTGAGCTCAAACTTGCCGGCACTGTCGTCTATGACGTTGAGCAAGGACTCTATCAACTCGACCCGTTCACCATAAACACTACACTCACTGGCCCCACCGTGCCCGGCGGCTCCACCGCCATCAGCTTTGCAACCGCTGTGCACTTTGACAGCAACAAAAACTCGTTGACGCTGCCACAGCTGGAACTGGCTGCACTCGACACCCGTGTCAGCGGCAAACTTGCACTTGCGGATATGAGCAGCGGCACACCATCGCTCAACACTGAACTGCATGCCAGCAGCAAGGATGTGTCGGTGTTCTTCCGCATCTTCGGCCAGGATGAACTGGCTACACGCCTGCGCGCGCTCGACAACAAACTGGAGTTGAATGTCAGCATTGATGCCAACCTGCAAAGTGGTGAAGTGAAGATACCTACTGTGCAGGCCTCAGTGCTGGGCTTCACACTCAATGGCTCTGTCAACGGCAGCAACCTGCGTGACGGCAAAGGCGATATGGCCGGCACTTTCAGTTTGAAAAACGACAACCTGCATGAGCTGATGACCGCATTTGATCAGCAAGGCATCGCAGCATCCCTGCAAACGCTGGCAGTGAATGCCACCATAAGCGGCAACAGCACCGCGCTGCAGTTAAGCCCGCTTACGATGAAGCTGGAGTTTGCCGGTAACACACCGCAGCAGTTACTGCTGACAGCTGACACCCAAGTGAATCTCGACCAGAGCAGTCTCAGCGTGAAGCAACTTTCACTGAAAGGCGCCGGCCTCAATGTGAGTGGCGAACTGAGTGCGAAGGATCTTGCCACCAAACTTTCTTATGCCGGCAAGCTGTCGCTGCCAACAACCAACATCCGTCAGGTGTTGCAGCAGTTGCAAGTGACGGCACCCAACTTCAGTGATGCCACCACGCTGCAGAAAGTCTCTGCGCAAGCTGA
>CANCGR010000242.1 GCA_947377625.1 Gammaproteobacteria bacterium
ACATCTCGCTGCAGCACGGCGTTGATATAGCTTTTCACCCACGCATCGCGCCGCGCAGTGGCACTGCGTTGCAACACCTCAGGATAGCCACCTTGCAGCACTCGCTGTTCCAGTACACCGCCCACTTGCTTCGCCGCCAGTTTGGACGCGACCGCCGGCAAGCGCCCCTGCCTCAAACCGGCAAACACCAGCGCCAGCCAGTCTCCGGCACTGTGTTGCAGCTCGCAGCCGGCGAGCGGCAACAACGAAAGCACTTCGATACGTCCTGCGAGCGAATCCGCTACGCGCGGCAGCGCCATCACATCGGCCGAGCCGGTAATCAGGAAGCGCCCGGGGCGCCGGTCTTGATCCACCGCCAGCTTCATTGCCAGCAGCAATTCCGGAACCCGTTGTACTTCATCAATCACTGCCATATCCAGACGCTGGATGAAGCCCTGTGGATCATGCCTCGCCGCTGCCAGCGTGGCGCTGTCGTCCAGTGTCAGATACGGGCGTTTGCTGCTCTCAAACTGCCGTATTAGTGTGGATTTGCCCGCTTGCCGAGGCCCGTTGACCAGCACTACAGGTGTGTCGCGCAACGCAAGCTCCACACAGGAACGGAGGTGGCGTGGATGGACTTTTGGAGATCTCATGGAATTGGTCGGGTTACCAACAGGAAGCCTGCATTATAGCCGGCCAATCGGGAATATAACCCCGTCCAATCAGGAATATATCAGCGGCCAATCGGGAACATCTCTCCGGGATGATGGCCAGCCCTAAAACTCATACCCCAACTGCACCGCCAACTGCCGGCCGCGATCAACAATCGCAAAGAAGGTATTGGTGCCAAACGAGCTTGCCGACAGCGGCACGTTGCCGGCATAGGTCAGCACTTTTTCATTGGTAAGATTCTTGCCAATGAACGAGAGCTTCCATTTGTCGCCAGCAATGCCCACGCGCAGATCAACGCGGCCTACTGCATCAATTTCCATCAGCGGATCATGGTTGTCGTGGATCTGTTGCTGGGAGCGGTAGTTGTACATCAAGTTGCCAAACAGTGTGCGGCCGTTTGCCAGCGGCTTTTTGTAATCGAGTGAAAGATTCAAACTGTTTTCAGGCGTGTATTGCCCGCGCTGGCCGGTGTAGTCGCACATGCGCACGCCGTTGACGGTATCGCCATCGGGCACTTGCCGGTTGTAGCAGTTGCCGTTGTGGAAGTCGGTGAAAACGAAATCCAGCCAAGCGTAGGAGTAACCCAGTGTGATGGTGTCGGTGGCGGCCCAGCGGCCATCGAGTTCGAGACCTTGCACGCGCGTTTTCTTGGCGTTGCCGACATTGAAACCAAACGAGCCGTCGAACTGACTTACCTGCAAGTCGCGATAGTCGGTGTAGAAATAAGATGCATTCAATTCCACCGAGCGATTGAAGAAAAAGTTCTTGCTGCCGATTTCATAAGACGTGGCTTTTTCTTCCTTGAACTCGAAATAGTACGGGTTGTTGGCGCGGCCATCGAAGCCGCCGGCCTTGTAGCCAGAAGTGGCGCTGGCGTAGATCATGCTCTGGTCATTCATGTCCCATTCCAGATTCACCATCGGAGTGAACTGGTTTTCGTTGCGCTCACCAGACAGATCATGACCGGGCGCAATCACACCGGGCGCAATCACCTGGCCAGCCAATTGTTGCGTATAGATTTTGAAAGCGCCGAAATACACTTTCGCTGCCACGCCGTCAGTGAGTGGTTTATCAGTATTAATGTCGAGCACGTTCATGCGGCGGTAACCGCTCTTGGCTTCGCGGGTGTAGCGGCCACCGAGTGAAAGGCGCAGGGTGTCAGTAAGATTCCACTTGCCCTGGAAAAACGCGGCGTTGGTGGAGCTGCTCTGGCCATTGTCGCGACGGATTCTGGTGCCGGCCAGCAGTGCGAGTGCGCGCTTGGCCGGATCAGTGGATGACAAGGCCAGCGTCTTCAGGAAAGTATCTGTCGGCAAATTCAACAATTCCAGTGAGGTCATGTCGGCGTCCTGATAGTAGTAGCCGGCCAGCCATTCAAATTTTCCGCCTGCAGGCGAGGCCAAACGGAATTCCTGGCTCACCTGTTTGTACTCTTCTCCCAACTGCACGTTGAACGAGTTGGCAGGGGTGTAATCGCAGTCGCAATATTCACTGAAGTCGTACTTCACATGGCCGGTGACCGAGGTGAGCTTCACGTTGTTGAAATCGTAATTGAAAGTGAGGGTCTGGTTTTCTACATGGTTGTTGCTTTGCTCAGGGCTGTTGGTCTGGCGGGTGAAGTCGAGGTTGGCTTCCAATGCGGGCTGACCGAATATGGTCAGAATCTGCGCCATGTTCTTGCCAGCCAGCGGTGAAGAACCGGCCGGGAACAAGTTGGGGTCATCGCGCACCACTTCAAACTGGCGACCATTGGTGCTGAAATTGTTGCGCTCTATTTTCAGCGAGGCATCGAGTGCCTGGGTGATGTCCCAGTCGAGCGTGAGGCGGTAAGTGTGTTCGTTGCGCGAGGGTTCATCCTTGCCGGTGGTGGAGTTGAGCAGATAGCCGTCGTCCTGGTAACCACGATAGGCAAAGCGGGCGCGCACGGCGTCACTGAGCGGGCCTGAGGCGATGGCAGTCACTTCGTTCTGGTTGGATTCAAACTCATGCAACACATCCACCGAGAACAGTGCCTCCTTGGTGGGGCGCATCGTGGTGTAGTTGAGCGCGCCGGCAATGGTGTTTTTGCCGAACAGGATGCTCTGCGGGCCGCGCAATACTTCAATACGCTTGAGATCAAGATAGGGCGCGCGCATCAACATCTGGCGACCGTAATAAACGCCGTCCACATATTGCCCCACCGATTGTTCAAAGCCCTGGTTGTTGCCGGAACCGATGCCGCGAATGTAGAGCTGCGTGCTCACTGCGGTTTCCGTCATGCTCAGGTTGGGAATGAATTCGACCAGGTCGGTAATTTTGTTGATGTTGGCGGCTTCGATATGGTCGGCATCTACCACGCTCACCGAGATCGGCACGTCTTTGAGAGACTCTTCGCGCTTCTGTGCAGTAACCGTGATTTCTTCGAGTGCTTGTTGTTGCGCCACGGCGACATGGGCGACAGCAAATCCGGTAATGGCTAATGCGAGGGCAGAAAGTTTGCCAGCCGTGCAGTAAGTGCGAAGGATCATCATGTTTGTTTCCTTTGTGCGGAAGTCCGGTTCCAAAGTTAGTGCTCGAACACCCAAGTCAGCAGAGCATCCATCAGCTCTACGCCGGGGCCGTGGTCGGCTTCGCTATGATTAAGCATGCCGACCACGGTAAATTGTTTGCCTGACTTGGCGGTTACATAGCCAGCCACTGCGGAAACTTCATCCAGCGTGCCGGTTTTTATGTGCATATTACCGCGCATGCGCTCGCTGCGCAGTCGATTACGCATGGTGCCATCAATGCCGTTGAGCGGCAGTGACGACACAAATTCGGCCATGTAAGGGCTGTCATGCCCATGTTGTAGCACTTGATTGAGCAAAGACGGTGTAATGCGCGCTTCACGCGCCAGACCGGCGCCGTTCGACACCACCAAGGCATCGCTGTTGATGCCCAGCATCTGCAGATATTCACCCACCACAGCGCCACCATTGGCCACCGTAGCGGGCGCGCCAGAACGCTCGGCACCCAGCGTCAGCAAGGTTTGCCTTGTCATCAAATTGTTGCTGAATTTATTGATGGAGCGAATCACATCCGCCAGTGGCGGCGATGACCATTGCACGAGGGTCGGCACATTTTCTGGTGCCTTGGCGGTGCGCAGGCTGCCGTTGAATTCTCCACCAAGCTCGGCCCACAGTTTGCCGAACAAGCCAAAGAAAAATGTTTCCGGCGTCAGCACTGCTCGCACCATTGCATCCTCCCGGCACGAGGCGGGGTAATCACCGCTCCACACCACATGCTCGGGCCGGGCGGCATCTTCAAGAAAACGCAGGCCATGCTGATAGCCTTCGCAAGCGCCTTTTTTCAGATGCACATCGTTGGTGATCTGCAGGTTGCTGAGTGCGGGGTCGGCATGGATGTCTACATGTTTGCCGTCGGTCGAAGGGTGAATATAAAAAGTCACCGCCTGGAAATTGCTCATCAGCGCATTAGGCAGCACGTTGTAGGCGCGGTCTTTCTTGTTGTCGATCAGGTTGTCCTGCCCGGTGCCGGCATCGAAGTAGCTGGTGTCGAGCAACAGGTCGCCGGTGATGCGGATAATGCCGGCGCGTTGCACGGCTTTGAGCATGTTGCGCACCTGCTCTTCCAGCAAGTACGGGTCGCCACCGCCTTTGATCAGCAGATCGCCTTGCAGGATGCCGTCGTTGACGGGGCCCAGTGCGTAGACTTTGGTGTTCCAGGTGAAATTGGGGCCCAGCTGTTCAAGGGCTGCCAGCGTAGTGAGCACTTTCATCGTGGAGGCGGGATTAAGGGCAGTGCCGGCGTTGATATCGAGCACGGTGGCCCCACCGCCAACTTCCTGCACATAGAAACCGTAACTGCTGGCAGGGAGCTTGTGGCCCGACACCACCACCTGCATACGGGGCGGAATCGTGGTTGCACTGGTCTGCGCCTGCACACTACAAGACAGGCAAAAACTGGTCAGAACGGCGCCGATACGCGCCAGCGAGTGAGTAATCAGCATAGGCGGTTAGCCTAATGAGGCTTGATTGCCGAGTCCACCATTAGTCTTGCCGGGATATCAGTTAGCAGATTTCCAGCTGACTCTGACAAATATCACTGGCAGGCTCCCAGTTGATGCACTAGCATCAATGCATCAGATGCGAGGTGTTGATGAGAACCACAGTCGATATCGAGGAAGACGTAATGATTGCCATCAAGGAACTGGCCCGGCGTGAAGGCACTACTGCCGGCGCATTGATGTCGACACTGCTGCGCAAGGCGCTGACCAAGACCGAATCCGCCTCTGCCAACGCAGTGAAAGAGCCCAACACCAGCTATGGTTTCCGCCCGTTGCCGGCCGGCAAGGTGGTGGGCAATGACCAGATCAACAAGCTGCGCGACGAGCAGGGAATCTGAAATCCGATGCGCGCACTGCTCGACACCAATGTGCTGATCGCACTGCTCGATACCAGCCATCTGCATCATCAGCGCGCGATGCAATGGCTGCATTCCCATATCCACCACGGCTGGGCCTCGTGCCCGCTTACCCAGAATGGCTGCATTCGAATCATGTCGCAGCCGGCCTATCCCAATGCACGCTCACC
>CANCGR010000243.1 GCA_947377625.1 Gammaproteobacteria bacterium
TGTACTTCGCCAATGCCTCGTTCATCGAAGACGAAATTTTCCGCACGCTGCAAACGCGGCAAGGGGTGCGCAACGTGATTCTGCTGTGCGCTGCCGTCAACGAAATTGATCTGAGTGCACTGGACGTTTTGTTCACAGTGAACAAACGCCTGCAAGCGATGCAGATCGGTTTTCATCTTTCGGAAGTAAAAGGTCCGGTGATGGATGCGCTGCAACTTACCGATTTTCTGCAGCAATTGAATGGCGAAGTGTTTCTGAGTCACAGCACAGCCGTGCACACGCTGCTCGAACGCGAGCTGCAAAGCTATCGTGTACATCCTGAATTCCAGGACTTCCAGATCTAGCCAGGTTTGCTTATTGGGCTTGCGCGGTCTGGTTTTCAGCCATTTTCTTGCGACCTTCACGATCGAGCCAGCCGACCAAGTCTGACCACATCAACTTGATCTGGTCCGGCTGCGGCATGATGCCGGCCGAGGGCAACTCCAGCGTTACCACCGGAATGCTTTTGTTAAGCCCGGCATAATTGCCCAGTGAACCCGGGTAAACACCGAGCTGATGCAGATAGAGTTCGCCAATGTTGCGCGGCGCCTGGCGTGGGCCGTCGAAATCCAGCAGATGATAGGGAGCATGCACCGACACAATCACGTCCGGTTTGAAATCGATCATCTGCTGCACGATCCAGCGCACTTCCGGCTCACTGCCGGGTTTGCTGCCGGGGAAACGGCGCGGGTTACTACCGGTGCTGTCCTGCCAATAGCCAACAGCAGTAGCGCTCCAGTCTTCGGAAGGGAAATTACGGTTGAGATCGACACCATTGGCGTTTTGGCGATTGGCCTGTTTGCCTTCAAGCAAACCATCGGGATTCACCAGCGGCGCAAAGCGCCAGTGATACTCACCTTCCAGTGAATTCGCCGAGAACAGCTGCAGCCATTTGAAGACTATCGAAATCGACGAGTATTCGTCGCCGTGCACGCCGCCCATCAGCAATACACGGAATTCCTTGTTTTGTTTTTTGACGGGAAACACATCCTTGAACATCAGCGGCCGGCCATTGACTGAATAGCCACCGCCGAAGCGGAACAGCTGATCGAGACAGTCCTTGGTATTCACACTGGTCAGTTTGCTGCCGATCTGTGCGCACAGTTTGTCGACTTCGCCCTGATGCGCCGCCAACTCTTCCGAGCTGAGCGGAGCAGATCCCGCCATGGATGGCGCTGATGGCTGCTCCGCTTCTGCAGCAACGCCACTTGGCGCCGCACTCTTCGGCTGCACGGTGTAAGTGTGGGAATCGGCCTCAGCGTCGATAGCAGCATTGTCGGCTTCTTTGGCAGCAACCTCGGCTTCCGGCACTGTGCCGCCAACCTTGGCCTGGTCTGCACCGGCAGTTTTGTGATCGTCAGTGCAGCCCTGCAACAAGAGCAACAGTGCCACACAGCTGCACGCAGCCAGTTTCAAATATCTGATCATCTAGAAATAATCGCCTTCATAAATAATTTTCCAGCCTTCATCGGTCTGGCGCCACAGCTGCTGCTTCTTGCCCTGCCAGTGATAATCGTCACTGGCATATTTTTGCCTGAACACAACATTCACCACATCAGACTTCTCGGGCTCAACCACCATATTCACATCGCTTACCTCGACATGAATAAACTTTTTACTGCTGTTCAACTTGGTCTTGTAATCCGACCACGCAGATTTGTTGCGATGCAAATCCGAAAAATCCTGCGCATAAAAATCAAGATAATCGCCGGAATCGCGCGACTCCCAAGCTGAGCGCCAACGGTCGATGGCAAGCTGCAGTGACGTCCGCCGCTGATCCTGCTGGCTGGGGGCGACCCATTGCAACTCTTGCGAACTTAATACCATGGTAGTGCCGGGGCCTATTTCGCGTGCCAACGCGTCCAGACTGCGGTTGTCGATGACGATGCAACCTTCACTCGTCAAAAACGGCCGCTGCTGCGCCTGTTTCGGCAGCCCGTGCAACCAGATGCCGTGCCCGGTTCGCCCTGCCAATGCATCCAGCGCATTCGGATAATTGAGCGGATAGGCGCCAATGCCATAGTAGTCATCGAGCCCGGCATCATCCAGAAAAGACTCTATGCGGTAAATGCCGATTGGCGTCTTGTTGTCACCCTCCCGTTTTTTGCCGATGCCTTGCTTGCCGATGGAAACAGGAATGCGTTTGCGCAGAACGACACCCGCACTCCCCAGATTTTCCAGCACATTGAGGCGACCTTGCTCCAGCTCAACCCACAACACGTAATGCGTCGTCGGTGCCAATGCCATTACGCCAATCGGTGCCAGCGGTTGCGGCTGAGCGCCGCTGGGCTGATTGGGCGCTGACCCATTGAGTGAGTGATAAAACATTTGCGGTGAGTCGAAATACTGGGGCGGCCTGGAGCCGGCTTGCGCGAGCACCTGGGAGCAGGAAAACACCAGCAGCCCACCGACACTCCGTGCACAAGCATGCAACAGCTTCTGCAGAGAGAAAGCCACTCCACGGCTAGTGATGTTGTGCAGCTGGAGTTGGTCTTTCAACGTGGGAGCCTGGCGAGCCGAAGAGGTGAAAATCAATGACGGCAGAATACTGAGGGTAAGTAGTCAAATCAAGCTGACAACCACTAGCGCTACCGTCCCTCCCAAGCCTGAACTACTAACTGTTGGAAAAGACGGCACTTGGTGAAGAGTCAACGCGGTGGCTGATCTGGTGGTTCGGCCGGTCCACCATCGGGCGGTGGCGGCAATGATCGCAGTGGCGGCGGCAGACGTGGCGGCCTGCCAGGCGGGCCATCAGGAAACATCCCCGGAGGCGGGGGCATAAAGCCGCCGGGGGGCCGCTGCTGAAACTGGTTACGCAATTGCCGGCGACGCTCCTCCGGCAGATTCTGGAAATCTCGGAAGCGTTGCTGAATGGCCCGCTGTTGCTCAGGGTCGAGATCACGGAAGTTGTCAAAGCGGTCGCGAATCTGTTTGCGCTGCTCGGGACTGCGTTGTTGCCAGTCACGCAGGCGTTGCTGCGCCTGCTGCTGTTGCTCGGGAGTCAAGTTCTGCCAGCGCTGCGCACCCCGCAAAATATCCCGCTGCCGGGGCGGCGGTAGTTGGTCCCAGCTTTTCTCGAACGGCGCCAGCAATTGACGCTGGCTCTCACTGAGCTGACCCCAGGCAATAGCCCCCTGCGCCAGTGCCATAAGCGGCAGCAGCGACAGACAAATGATTGCAAGAAGGCGTTTCATTTCCGTTACCCGTTAGTTCTGGGCCAGCCACTGGTAAAACTCATAATCGGCGTACAAATCCAAGGCTTCTTTGTCGGCCAACAGTTCAATGTCTTCCATCGCGGCAGGGGCAGTGGTCTCAGCTTTGTGGGCATTCCAGCCAATATTGACAGCCACCACCAGTGCACAAGCTGTCACCAAACCGCCAAACGGCACAAACAAACGCGACAAAGTCCAACGAGAACCCTGCTTCGCAACTGCAGCTGCGCGCATCGTGTGCAAGCGCGACAAGGTATGACCATCCAACGCAGCACAACTGCGGTCCATTTCTCGCCGCACAACGGCCAGCAGCGCAGCATCCCGATCAACGGCTGCACTGATTGCCTGAGGCTCAAGGCCCACACTGGATTGCTTCTGTTCGTTAGTAGTCATACATGATCTCCCAGCTTTTCACGCAGAGCGGCCAGCGCTCGCGAATAATGGGTTTTCACACTTCCTTGGGCACATTTCATCACTTCAGCCGTTTGTTTTACATCGAGCCCTTCCCAGGCCCGCAGCAAAAATACCTGCTGTTGACGGTAGGGCAGCTTGGCCAGCGCGGCGTCCAGCGCCACCATGCCACCTTGGGTAGCCAGCAATTCTTCCGGTGTGCGCGCTGCCGGATCAGGCAGTTGATCCAAGCCATCGCTGTCATCGTCTTCATCGTCGCTGTGCAACCAACTGCGCAAGCGGTTGCGCACTGAACTGCGCCGATACCAATCGCGGATGCGACTCTGCAGAATGCAAAAAAACAGCGGAGCCAGATCGGCTTCGGCTTTGTTGCCGTAGTTTTCCACCAGTTTCAGCATCGTATCCTGCACGATGTCAAAGGCTTCGTCCTGATTGCCGGTGGCCAGCACTGCCATGCGATAGGCGCGCTTTTCGACCCCTGCCAGAAACCGGTCCAGCAAACGCTGCTGCATTGCCTGCGTGCTTTGCTCGCTTGGGTTTGCCTGTTGATCGTTATTACGGAGCATCGGCAATCCGTCTTGGTGCGAAGTACTTAAGGCTGCATTTGTCATTGTTGCCCCGCCGGCCCGGCCTTGCTGGCCTGGATTGATCCTGTCTTGTCATGGATAACGCAACAGGGGCGAAACGGTTGACGGTCACCGCACGTTCATTCAAGACAATTTGCCGGCGAAGTCCCTGCACAACGACGAGGACTGGGTCCACAGCACCGTGCGGGTAGCAGGGTCACTGAATTCCAGACTTTGCCCATCAGGGGCAGGCATGACCAGATAGGGGCGCGGCTCACCCCAGCTCGGGTAGAGATAAACGCCAGGGCCGTCATAAACCAAGGTAGTTTCAGCTTTGGCCAAACTGAACGAACCCAAACCCAGGCACGCTCCTGCACCCACAACTCCCGAATGCATCAGCGCTCTTCTTGTTAGCCCCACAGTTAGCCCCACAGTCAGCCCCACGCTCGTCTCCCCCTACTTCACGCGGTAATAGGTGAATTGCGAGCGGTCAGGATTCGTCAAACGCTCACCGGTGCCCACGATCATGGTTCTGGCCAGCCATTCATGCGGCCCGGCCGGCGCTTCAAACAACGGCGTCATGCGGAAATACAATTTGGTTTTGCCTGGATTGTCGGGATCAGGGCTGCGGTTGAGATAACCTCTGTTGTTGATGTAGATCCAGGTGCCGTCATCAGCCTGCAACATGTAGTGGGTGTTGGCTTTGATGCCCTGGCTCACATCCTTGAAAATGGCAAAGTCCGCGCCGCTATAAGGCACAACCTTGCCACTGAGAAGTGGCCCGTAAATGGTGCCGCTGGCCGGCGGCACATAACCTTTGCCTCGGCGCGGCCCGACAAAATCGATACGCTCGGCAAAATTCATCGAAATCGAAAAGGCGTATTCAAGTTCAATTCCGGGGATCTGCAACTCAGCCATGTTTGCTCCTGGGTATGTTGCTTAGCGCAGCGCGTAAATGTGCATCAGAATCTGGTCGGGGTTGTG
>CANCGR010000244.1 GCA_947377625.1 Gammaproteobacteria bacterium
TAATGCCGACCCTTCGGTTTATGGTGTCTCTTGTCGGTCCCCCCGCAATGACAGGTTGTGAACCCCGTCAGGCCCGGAAGGGAGCAGCGGCAGCAATCCATGCATGTGCCGGGGTGTGGCTGGCAAGAGATACCACCCGATCAGCGTAATTCCCTCTCACTCAGACCTTCGTCCACGATGAGCTATCAGGTTCTGGCCCGTAAATGGCGTCCGCGCACTTTCCGCGAGATGGTGGGGCAGGGCCATGTGTTACAAACGCTGATCCACGCGCTCGACAGCGAGCGGCTGCACCACGCTTACCTTTTCACCGGTACCCGTGGCGTCGGCAAAACCACCATCGCCCGCATTCTGGCGCGCTGCCTTAACTGCGAAACCGGCATTACCTCCAACCCTTGTGGTGAATGCAGTGCCTGCCGCGAAATCAACGAAGGGCGCTTCATTGATCTGATTGAAGTCGACGCCGCCTCGCGCACCAAGGTAGAAGACACGCGCGAGCTGCTGGAAAACGTGCAATACGCGCCGAGCCGGGGCCGCTTCAAGGTGTTCCTCATCGACGAAGTGCATATGTTGTCCAACAACAGCTTCAACGCGCTGCTGAAGACGCTGGAAGAGCCTCCGCCGCATGTGAAATTCCTGCTGGCCACTACTGATCCGCAGAAACTGCCGGTGACGGTATTGTCGCGTTGCTTGCAGTTCAATCTGAAGAATCTCAGCCCTGAGAAACTGGTCGAGCATCTCAAGTTCATACTCGGTGAAGAAAAAATTTCCTTTGAAGAGCCAGGCCTGTGGCAACTGGGCAGAGCTGCGCAAGGCAGTGTGCGTGATTGCCTGACCTTGCTGGACCAAGCCATCGGCTTCTGCGAAGGCACACTCACCACTGCCGGCATCAGTGATTTTCTCGGCAGCATTGACCAAACCGTGATCCGTGACTTGATGGATGCGCTGATTGCGCAGGATGCTACGGCAGCACTGGCCACCATCAGAAAGCTGGCCGATCGTTCACCCGATTTTGCGGTGGTATTGCAGGAGTTGTTGTCATGGTTGCACCGGGTGGCCATTGCACAGGTAGTGCCGGATGCCATTGATAACAGTCTGGGCGACCGAGAGCAGGTGCTTGCGCATGCGGCCGCGTTGAGCCGCGAGAATGTGCAGCTCTATTACCAGATTGCTTTGAAGGGCAGGGAAGACCTGCCGGCCGCTCTCGACGCCCGCAGCGGCCTCGAAATGACGTTGTTACGCATGCTGGCCTTTACACCCCAGCTACCCGGCAGGGCCGCAGCGCAAACCTCCAACAGTGACCCGGCAGCAGCCGGGCAAAAAAAAAAGCTGATAATTGAGCCCAATCTTGCGCAAGCCGCAAGCAGTCAGACCGCAGCAGCGCTAACACCAAAAGCCCTGGTTACCGAAGCCGCTCCAGCGAAGGTCTCTCCAGCGAAGGTAGTTATAGCAAAGGCTGCGCCAGTCAAAGTGGATGAGCCGCTAGTAAAAGCCGAAGTTATTCCACCAGCACAGGTCACAATCGCAGCAGTGGCGCCGGTCGCACAACCCGCACCAATGGCAAACCCGGCTCCATCCGCGCCTGTAAGCGTCACACCCGTTCCTTTGGCTGAACTGTCCAGCGACACCTGGCCCCAGGTCTTTCTGCAGCTGGGCCTGTCAGGGGTGACTCGCAGCATTTCTGGTCATTGTGCATTGGCCTCGGTCAGCGGGAACCAGATCAAGCTGATACTGGACACCCGCCATGCCGCCTTGTTCAATGAAGAGCATGGCCGGCGCCTGGAGCAAGCCATCAGTGAGTATTTCGGCATTGCCATCAAGGCCGCGATTGAACTGGGCATGCCAGCCAGTGAAACACCCTCGGCACGCCGGGTGAGAATTGAAGACGAACGTCGACTGGCAGCCGTGCACGACTTTACCCATGATCCGGTCGTGCAGGCGCTGGTGTCGCGTTTTGGCGCCGAGATCAATTACGACAGCATCACTCCGATTAATCCGGATCAACATTAACAGTTTCAGGTAAACACGATGGCAGACATGAATCAGCTGCTCAAACAAGCCCAACTGATGCAGGACAAATTGCAGAAGGCGCAGGCAGAGCAGGCCAAGCTTTTCGTCACCGGTGAATCCGGCGGCGGCCTTGTCAAAGTGACAATGAACGGCAAGCATGAAATAAAAAAAGTGGAACTGGCACCCGCGCTGATGCAGGAAGAACTTTCCCTGGTCGAAGATCTGATCGCCGCTGCTTTCACGGCCGCAGCCAACAAAGTGGCGGAAGGCTCGCGTGCCTCCATGGCCAACATGACAGCCGGGCTCAACCTGCCACCCGGATTGAAGTTGCCGTTCTGATATGCAGCATTCACCGCTTATCCAGCAATTGATTGACGCGTTTCGCCGTTTGCCTGGCGTGGGCGGCAAAACTGCGCAGCGCATGGTGCTGCACTTTCTCGAGCGCGACCGCGACGGTGGCCGCAAGCTGGCAGCAGCACTCACTGCCGCGATGGATGGCGTCGGTCAATGCCGGCTTTGTCATACGCTGGCCGAAGCCGAGCTGTGTCTTGTGTGCGCGCATCCCGGCCGCGATATTCATACCATTTGTGTCGTGGAAACCCCGGCTGATGTTTACGCCATCGAACAAACGGCTTCGTATCGTGGTTTGTATTTTGTGCTGATGGGGCACTTGTCGCCGATTGATGGCATTGGCCCTGACCAGTTGGGCATTGCCGGTTTGATTGAGCGCGTACGCAATAATCCTGTCAATGAAGTGATCCTTGCCACCAACCCCACAGTAGAAGGTGAGGCCACGGCCTGGTACGTGGCCGAGCAGTTGAAATCGGAAGACCTGATTCAGCGCGGCCTGCGCATCAGTCGCATTGCCCATGGCGTGCCGATGGGCGGTGAACTTGAATACATAGATGGCAGCACCTTGATGCATTCGCTGAGCGGGCGCCTTTTGATCAACAACCCTGGTCGTAGCCAGTAAAGAGAGTTCATGGATAGTTCCGTAGTCATGCCACCCTTGGCTTACATAGTGATCGACGATGATGTGGCGTTGGTGAATGCGTGTGCCATCTGGCAGCACAGCCCCGCGTTGGCGATGGACACTGAGTTCATGCGGGTGAGCACGTTCTATCCGGAAGTCGGTTTGTTGCAGATTGCCGATGCCACGGCCATTACGCTGATTGATCCGCTTGGCATCACGGACTGGTCGCCGTTCAAAGCCTTGATGCTGGATACGCGCATCACGAAGATTCTGCATTCCTGCTCGGAAGATATGCTGGTATTCCTGACCTTTTTGCAGGCACTGCCGGCACCGATATTTGATACGCAGATTGCGTCGGCCTTGCTCAATGAAGGCAATTCGCTCAGCTACCAGAATCTGGTCAAACAGCGTTACGGCGTGGAGTTGCCGAAAACCGAAACCCGCTCCGACTGGCTGCAACGCCCGCTGACACGTGAGCAGCTCGACTATGCAGCGCTGGACGTGGCTTACCTGTATGAGATCTGGCAAAAGCAGGTCGCGGCTTTGCAGACCTTGGGGCGAGCGCATTGGATGCAGGAAGAATGTGAACGCTTGCTGGAAAACTATGCTACTGAAGCCAGCGGTGATTTCAGCCACTACTATCTCAATTTCAAATCCGGCTGGCAGCTGCGGCCACACTCGCTGTTGGCATTGCAGAAACTTTGCAACTGGCGTGAACAGCGCGCGCGCAAACGCAACAAGCCCCGCAACTGGATTCTCAAGGACGCGGCACTGTTTGCGATTGCCAATTCGATGATCAACAACAAGGCACAACTGGCAACGGCGGAAGACGTGAACGACAACTTCCTGCGGCATGAAGGCGATGCCGTGCTGGCTCTGGTGCAGGAAGCTGCTGCAGCCACGGAAGCACAGTGCCCGCCACGCCAGGAACAGCCGCTGACCAACGGCCAGAAGCAGCAACTGCGACGTATGCAGGAGCTGGTAGAGAGCCGTGCGCAAGCGCTGGGCATTCCGCCGGAACTGCTCGGCCGCAAACGTGTTTTGATGCCGCTGCTCTATGCGCTCTCGAAATTGCCAGCGGGCGCTACGCTGGCTGACAGCGAAGTGCCTTCTGAATTGACCGGCTGGCGGCGTAGCGAAATTCTTGAACCCTTGCTGCAGTTGCCAAGATCATGAGTGCTGATACTGCCAAGCCGATGATCTGCACTGTTTATCGCTGCCGTGAAGCCGAACTTTACATTTATGTGCGGCGTGAAGATGCTCTCACGCGTCTGCCGGAAGACTTGCTGGCCAAGCTTGGCAACATGAGCGAAGTGCTGACAATGAAGCTAAGCCCTGAACGCAAATTGGCGCGCGTCAAAGCAGCGGATGTGCTGGCAGCCATCGCCAGCAAAGGTTTTTATATGCAACTGCCGCCCGATTTCAATCCGGCCCGTTTCACCATGGGGGGCTAACATGAGCAACCGGCCGTTCTGGGAAAGCAAAAAACTCAGTGAAATGACTCGCCCTGAATGGGAATCACTGTGCGATGGCTGCGCCAAATGCTGCGTACACAAACTGGAAGACGAAGACACCGGACTTGTGCACTACACCAGCGTAGTGTGCCGCTATCTCGACCAGGAAAAATGCAAATGCACAGTTTATGCAGAGCGCCGCAAACTGGTGCCTACTTGTTTGCAACTGCAACCGGAAGAACTTGATCAATTGCACTGGATGCCATCCACCTGCGCCTACCGCTTGCTGCATGAAGGCAAGGGTTTACCAATCTGGCACCCGCTGATTACCGGCAATCGCAAAGAGATGATCCGCACCGGCCATACGGTGACCGGCAAAGTAATCTCCGAGGATTTTGTGCATGAAGAAGATTGGCAAGACCATATTGTGCCGTGGTCTTGAAGTTGCTGATAACGGGAGAGCCTGATGGATTCATCTGATTATCTGGTTGCCTGGGGCATCTATGTCGTCGCCGGTCTCGTATTCGGCTTTTTGGCGTGGCGGGTGCTGCGCAAATATCTGCCGCGCGAAGTAGCCTATTTGCTGGAATGCATTTTGTTGGCGTTGATGTTCACGCCGGCCAAAGTCATGTCTGATGAGGGCATCATGGCGCCGGCGTTGATGGTGACAATGCTGGATGGACTTACCATAGGCCCGAAAGCGGCCATCAGAGCGCTGATTAATCTGGTGCTGACTTTACTAGTGGCGTTGGTAACAGCGGCAGTGCTG
>CANCGR010000245.1 GCA_947377625.1 Gammaproteobacteria bacterium
CCAGTTCGTTGTTGAGAAAGCCGATGTCGAACGGCGCGTTATGGATGATCAGCTCGGCGCCTTTGACAAACTCAAGGAAAGTTTCGGCGACCGCAGCGAACAAGGGTTTGTCAGCCAGAAACTCATCGGTGATGCCATGCACTGCCAGCGCGCCGGCATCCACTTCGCGTTCGGGATTCAAATAGACGTGCAGATGACGACCGGTATGTTTGCGATTAAGCAGCTCCACACAGCCGATCTCAATGACGCGATGGCCCTGGGCCGGATCAAGGCCGGTGGTTTCGGTGTCGAGTACGATTTGGCGCATAGGAGGCTCCGGGTTAAGCGTTGCTCAGCGCGTCAATGCCGAGGTTGGCAAGTGCATCGGCACGTTCGTTGCCGGGATCGCCGTTATGGCCCTTCACCCACTGCCAATCAATCTGGTGTTTGCTGTGGCTCACCAGTTGGTCGAGAGTCTGCCACAGATCGACATTGAGCACCGGCTTTTTGGCCGCAGTGCGCCAGCCGCGCATCTTCCAGTTTGGCATCCACTCGGTGATGCCTTGCAGCACGTATTTGGAATCGCTGCGCAGCGTGATTTTGCACGGCACTTTTACGGCTTGCAGGGCTTCAATCACTGCGGTCAGTTCCATGCGGTTGTTGGTAGTCGCGCCGGTGCCGCCATAGAGTTCCTTGGTCTTGTCGCCATATTGCAGCACGGCGCCCCAGCCGCCGGGGCCAGGATTGCCACGGCACGCGCCGTCGGTATTGATGACTACTGTTTGCATTGCGGGTGCTCTTGCGAGGCAGCGGCCGGTAAATCGGCGGCTTTGCCGGTTCGGGTATCGGTAAGTGGAATCGCCAGTGGCGAGATGGCTTTGCGGCGCCGGCGTTGGCTGATGGGAATTAACGGCAATACTTGCTTGCGCGCCGCGATTACGTAGATGCCGCCGGTGGGCCAGTTGAGTTTGGAGGCAAGGCCTTCCATCCAGCTGGAATAGCGGATCACCGCCGGCGTATTGATCGGCAGCGCATATTCAGCATAGCGGATTTCATCGACATGAAATTCCAGCAGTTTGAGCCAGTCGCACACACGCAGGCTGCCCAGCATGCGCGCATGCCAGGGCGCGGCTTTACTGCCTATGCTTAGCTTGCTGCGCAAACCCCAGGTGCTGAGCGGGTTGAAGCCGACGATGATCACGTGGCCACCGGCGATCAGCACGCGAGTGGCTTCTCTCAACAGCTGATGCTGGTCGAGGGCGTAATCAAGAGCATGATGCAGCAAGACGCAATCTACTGATGCGCTCGCCAACGGGATGGCATCGGGTTCGGCGATGGCTTGAAAACCTGCGGCGGCTTGGGTAAACGGAGTGAAGGCGAATTTGTGGCCCATGGGGCTATGTTGATGTAACTGCAGATCAGCGCAGCCTAGTTGCAGCAAATGGTAGCCGAAGCGGCGAGTGAGAATTTCGTTGGCCAGGGTTTGTTCGCGGCCCAGCAAATGTTGGCCCAGCGGGGTTTGGTACCAGCTTGTCAGGTGCTGGTAGGCGCTTAGGTCGTGGGTGGGGAGCTGGGAGCTGAACACTGGCTGGGGCCTGCTGTTTTGTCGGTGGGAATGGTACCAGTCTGCGGGGGTTGTTACAGCTTTGGGTTTGCTTTGTTCATCGTACAGCCTTGGGCCGGGAGAGGTTTCTGCGACACGCCGTGAACCCATCCTTGGGGGCTTGCTTCGGCCATCCATGGCCTCAGACAGTCGCAGAAACCTCTACCGGCCCAAGGCTCTCGATATCTTTGCGCAATTCGTTCAAAGGCTGGGGTTATACTCGAGCAATCGATCTATTTGTTCGGAACCTCTTCATGTTGCATATCGAGCCAGTCAAAGCTTTCAAAGACAATTATCTTTGGGTAGTTCATCGTTCTGGCAGTAAGCAGGCTGTGGTGGTTGATCCGGGCGATGCGGCGCCGGTGCAGGCTTATCTGGCGCAGCAGGGTTTGCGGTTGGTGGGGATTTTGATTACGCATCACCATGCCGATCATATAGGTGGCGTGGATGAGTTGTTGCGGCATTGGCAGGTGCCGGTTTATGGGCCGGAGACGGTCAGGATTCCGCAGGTGACGCATCCTCAGTATGACGGTGATCTGGTGGATGTGCTGGGGTTGGCGCTGCAGGTGATGACGGTGCCGGGGCATACGCTGGATCACATTGCTTATTTTGCGAAGGATGCCGAGGGTGGGCCGTTGGTGTTTTGTGGTGACACGTTGTTCGCCGGTGGTTGTGGCCGCATGTTTGAAGGCACGCCGCCGATGATGCATGCATCGTTGCAGAAGCTGGCGCATTTGCCGGCAGCAACGCGCGTGTTTTGCACACACGAATATACGTTGTCGAATCTGAGGTTTGCCAAAGCGGTTTTGAAGGAGCAACCGGCACTGGCAGTACGCATTGTCAGTGAACAGCACAAGCGTGATCAGGATCAGCCGACGGTGCCAAGCACGATCGCGCTGGAGCTGCAGACCAATCCGTTTCTGCGTTGTGAAGATCCGGAAGTATTGGCCGCATTGGCCACCCATCAGGGAACGATTGAACGTGATCCGGCGCAAGTATTTGGTGCGCTGCGTCGCTGGAAAGACGGGTTTTGACTGCAGTATAGTCAGGCCTGTTGTTGCTTTGTTCTCCTTTTGGAATTCGCACTTGTTGTCAGACCTTAAGCTTCTTTCATTCTTGTTCCCGCAACCTTTGCGTTGGTTGACTGCACTGTGTCTTATGACCAGTGCGGTTTCATTACAAGCACAGAACACTGCAGTGGACTTTGCGACACAGTCCATTCAGCTGGCAATGAACGATGAGCCGCGCAGCCTGAACAGCGTCAAGGCGGTGGATGCCTTGGGCATATTCATCGTTGAACACATGATGGACGGTTTGATCCGGCGCGATGCGAAAAATCAATTGGTGCCCGCCGTAGCTGAACGTTGGGAAATGCAAGGCACGACTGTGCGGTTCTGGTTGCGCCACAATGCGTTATGGAGTGATGGCAAGCCCGTCACCGCTCATGATTTTGTTTTTGCCTGGCGCACTGTGGCGAACCCGGCCACCGCCTCCGAATATGCCTCCATGATGTATGCGGTGAAGAATGGCGAAGCCGTCAACAGCGGCAAGCTGCCGCTTGAGGCGCTTGGTATCAAAGCACTTGATGATTTCACACTGGAAGTGGAATTGGAAAAACCCACCGGCTACTTTCTGCAATTGATGACGTTCCTGGTTTTTTTTCCGGCACGGGAAGATTTTTACACCGCCCAGCACGGCCGCTATTTTGCCGATGTCGAAAACATGTTGTTCAATGGCCCATTCGTACTCACCAAGTGGGTACACGGTGCGTCATTGAGACTTGAAAAAAATCCGCGCTACTGGAATAACGCCAACGTCCATTTAAACCTGATCGACATTCCCTATATCACCAACGACTCGGCAGCCCGCTTCAACCTGTTCAAGGATGGCAAGATTGCCGTGGAAGACGGGCTGGTTGGCATTGTCACCGAGCAACTGCATGACGCACTGGAGAACCGCTTCCGCATTCATGCCCACTCGGACGGCACGCAGTGGTACATCGAATTCAACTCACGCCCTGAGCGACCCACCAGCAATATCAATCTGCGCAAGGCCATGCAGGCTGTGTTTGATTCGCAGGAACTGGTCTACAAAGTACTTGGCATTCCCGGCTTTGTTCCAGGACATTCGTTGTTTCCGGTTTATCTGCAAGGCGTTAAAGCCAAATTCAGGCAGGAATATCCGGTACATCTGCCTCCCCTGGATATTGCACTGGCTCGCCAATATTTGCAGACGGCCAAGCAGGAACTGGGCGTAGACAGGATTCCACCTCTCTCCATTCTGGCTGACAACCGCGAAATAGCCATGCTGCAGGCCCAGTATTTCCAGTCCCTGTTCAAACGCACACTCGATCTCGACATCCGCGTTGATGTGCAAACCTTCAAGCAACGACTCGACAAAATGCACAATGGCAGCTTTGACATGGTGATTGCCGGATGGGGTCCTGACTACGACGATCCGATGACCTTTGCTGATCTGTTCGCCAGTTGGAACGGCAACAACCATGGCCTCTACAACAGTGCCTTGTATGATTCCTACATCGCCACTGCCCAAGGTACCGATGACCAGCAAGTCAGGATGGATGCAATGGGCAAGGCCCAGCAATTGCTGATAGATGACGCGGTGCTGATTCCCACCTATGAGCGAGTTGTCAGCACTGTCCAGAACCCCAAATTGCAAGGGCTTGTATTCCAGCAAACCGGCGCCCAAATGGTGCTGACCTATGCCCGAGTGGTGGAGTAAATGCTGAGCTACATCCTCAAACGGCTTGGCATGGGTTTGCTGACTATATGGTTCATCGCCACCGCCACTTTTGCTGCGATGCATATGGTGCCTGGCAATCCGCTGGCCAATGAAAAGGCGACGAATGCTGTTATCCGTGCCAACCTTGAACGCCAATACGGCCTCGATAAACCTGTACTCACGCAATATGTCATTTACATGGGCAACATGCTGAAAGGTGACTTCGGCATTGCCTTCAGCGAAGAGAACCGTTCGGTTAATGACATCATCAGCGAGACCTTTCCAGTGTCGGCCACGCTGGGCTTGCTGGCGCTGTTGTTTGCCACTGCTGGAGGCGTGCTATGGGGAGCGTTGACTGCGATCTATCGCAACCGCTGGCCAGATTACGCGATCATGTTTCTGGTGATCCTTGGCATCTCGGTGCCGAGTTTTGTATTTGCCGGATTGAGCCAGTATGTGATTTTGCATTTGAACAAGTGGACTGGCATGTCTCTGTTGCCGGTTGCTGGCTGGGGCAGTTTCCGTGCGATGCTGGTGCCGGCGCTGGTGCTGGGCCTCAGCACAATGGCCTACCTGACACGCCTGATGCGCTCGACCATGCTGGATGTCGCCAACACCGATTACATTCGTACTGCCCGCGCCAAAGGCCTTAGTACTACTCGCATCTTTCTGCACCACCAGCTGCGCAATGCGATCATGCCGGTGATTACCGTATTGGGTCCGTCCATCGCCATCATCACCACGGGCGGCTTCGTCGTGGAAAGTGTGTTCGCCATCCCGGGACTCGGCCGTTACTTCGTGCAGTCGGTGGCTCAGCTCGACTACACCGTCATCATGGGCACCACCGTATTCTTCGGTGCAT
>CANCGR010000246.1 GCA_947377625.1 Gammaproteobacteria bacterium
AAGAAGAGATTGCCAAGATGGTGCGCGATGCCGAATCGCATGCTGCCGATGACAAGAAATTTGAAGAGCTGGTCACCACTCTCAACCAGGCGGATGGCTTGATCCATGCCACCAAAAAAACGCTGACCGAAGCCAAAGACAAGGTTGAAGCCGGCGAGAAAGAAAAAATCGAAGCCGCAATCACCACCCTCGAAGCCGTTGCCAAAGGCGACGACATGCAGGCGATCAAGGACAAGACCGAAGCGCTGTCACAAGCTTCTGCCGGCTTGGCTCAACGCATGTACGAAGAAGCCGCCAAACAAGGTGGTGGTGCCGGCGCTGCTGAAGGTGGCGCTGGAGCAGCCGGCGGCAAGAAAGCCGGCGACGATGCAGTTGATGCTGAGTTCGAAGAAGTAAAAGACGATAAATAAAAATCGTACCTGTTGAATCTTGCGCTGAAATTGAGAGCGGAAGGCAGGTAGAGGGTTTATGCGACCGTCGGAGGCCATGGATGGCCGGAGCCGAGCTTACAGGGATGTACTTGTAGCGTGTCGCAGAAACCCTCTACCTGCCTTCGGCTGTGCGCTGTTTTTTACAAAAGAAAATTTAAAGCAAAGCTTGGTGATTCATGGAAAAACGCGATTATTACGAAGTGCTGGGCGTCCCAAAAAATGCCCCCGAGCAGGATCTGAAGAAGGCCTATCGGCGTGTTGCCATGAAATTCCACCCCGACCGCAACCCCGGTGATGCTTCGGCGGAAGGCAAGTTCAAGGAAGCCAACGAAGCCTACGAAGTGCTGTCCGACAAGGATAAGCGCGCCGCCTATGATCAATTTGGTCACGCCGGTGTCAATCCGCAAATGGGCGGAGGCGGCGCAGGCGCTGCCGGTTTTGGTGACATATTCGGCGACATATTCGGTGATATTTTTGGTGGCGCGGGTCAGCGCCGCAGCCATGTACAACGCGGTTCCGACCTTAGCTACACACTCGAGTTGTCGCTGGAAGATGCCGTGCGCGGCACCAACGTCAAAATCCGCATTCCTACCCGTGTGACTTGTAAAACCTGCGATGGCAGCGGCGCCCGTAAAGGCTCTTCGCCGGAAAACTGCGCTACTTGCCAGGGCATGGGCCAGGTTCGCATGCGGCAAGGGCCGTTTTCAGTGCAACAAACCTGTCCGCGCTGTCAGGGGGCGGGCAAGACCATCAAGGATCCTTGCAACACCTGTCATGGCCGCGGTGCGGTGCAGGACAACAAGACGCTGTCTGTCAAAGTACCGCCCGGTGTTGATACCGGCGACCGCATTCGCCTGACCGGTGAAGGCGAAGCAGGCACACATGGTGGTCCGCCTGGCGACCTCTATGTGCAGATATCGGTAAAAGATCACTCGATCTTTACCCGCGATGGCGCTGATCTGCATTGTGAAATTCCGATCAGTTTTATTGACGCAATATTGGGCGGCGATCTGGAAGTGCCCACACTGGATGGCCGCGTGAAACTGAAGATCCCGCCGGAAACCCAGACTGGCAAATTGTTCCGGCTGCGTGACAAAGGCGTCATGCCGGTACGCGGTGGCCCGGCGGGGGATTTGCTGTGCAGAGTGGTGGTGGAAACACCGGTCAATCTGACGCGTCGGCAGCGGGAGTTGCTTGCCGAATTCAAGGAAATCGAAGACAGTCAGGGCAGCAAACAAAATCCTCGTAAAACCTCGTGGTTTGATGGTGTGAAAAACTTTGTCGACTCTCTGAAATCCTGATTCCAACACCTGTTCCAAAAAAGGAAAGTTGCATGTTGCGTATAGCCATTGCCGGCGCCACCGGGCGCATGGGACGAATGCTGGTTGAAACCCTGACGAAGAACCCCGCTTTGAAGCTGGGCGCGGTGTCAGTGCTGCCGGATGACCCAGCGCTGGGCAAGGACATTGGCGTCTTGTGTGGATTGGGCGCACTAGGTGTGAATGCTGTCGCTGATTTGAGCACAGTGCTGGATCAATTCGACACCTTGATCGATTTCACCAGTCCTGCCGCCACGCTTGGGCACGCGAGACTCTGTGCCGAGGCCGGCAAAATGTTGGTGATTGGAACGACTGGATGCTCAGATGACGACAAGCAGAAGATCGCAGCCGCTGCACAGCGCACTTCCATCGTGTTTGCGCCCAATATGAGTGTCAGCGTCAATCTGTGTTTCAAATTGCTCGAACTGGCTGCCAGCATCATTGGTGAGGAGTCAGATATCGAAATCATCGAAGCCCATCACCGCCACAAGAAAGATGCACCTTCGGGCACAGCACTGCGCATGGGTGAAGTGATTGCCAAACAGCTTGGGCGTAATCTGAAAGACGTTGCTGTTTATGGGCGTGAAGGTGTGACCGGCGCACGCGACAGCAAGACCATCGGTTTTGCCACCATCCGCGCCGGCGAAATTGTCGGTGATCACACAGTGTTGTTTGCTGCCGATGGCGAGCGACTGGAGATTACCCACAAGTCCAGCAGTCGCCTGCCCTATGCCACCGGCGCTCTGCGGGCGGCACTGTGGCTGCAGGGCAAGCCGGCAGGCCTGTATTCCATGCAGGACGTATTAGGGTTGTAGCTCTGACACAGGTGCGGTGGTTAAGCCGCTACTTGCCAAAGAAGTTTGACTTGCTTCTGACGGCTACCGTGATAATCGCAGTCATCGCTGCATAATCCAAACAGCAGGGTACTTGGCAATCCTCTATCTGAGTCTGGCGAGCTGCAGTGGCGTTGTTACCCTGCTCGCTGCTGACCTGTTGTTAGAAGGTAAGGCAGGTGATTACTGCCAAAAGAGTTATCGATTTTTGAATTGCATGCGGTTGATGCTGATGGGTTGCGTGCCCGTCCCGGTTTCGTTCATGATTTTAATGTTACCGGTAATCGTCAGCTCGGGGAGTTCATAGCGGCGCTGAAGCGCGCTGACCTGACCTCGCCCCATTTCTGCTGGTACAACTCACGCTGCTGCTGCCATGGCGCGCTGAAGGTCGCGCCGTCGCTTTCATGAGTGATGCAGATGGGGTATGTCCCCAAGCGCAGCTGCTGCTGCCTGGCGGTCCGGCAAAAATCCAGATCATAGAAGTGAAAGTTGAATAACGGATCGAACTTCACCCCGGCCGACAGCAGGACAGGTTTGCTGGCTGCAAGCAGTACGCCATCCAGCAACTCGCAACTCGCAGGTGTTGCCCCGTAGCTGGACACCTCTCCGAAAGGGCCGTTGCCATGGGCCACCGCGCCAGAGAGGTTTTCATTCTTGTCAAATACCTGCGTGTTTTTCAGGAAAATCCAGCTGGTTTGTCCAGCTGACTTGTTCCGGTTGCCTGCCACACCAATTACGTCAAAGCACTGCAACCCTGCAATAACGCGATCACAAAAATGGTAATCGTCTATCCAGACGTCATCATGGATGAAAACAACGATGGCATCACCGCCAGTATCAAGGCACTGGTTGTAAATCTCGGGCAGACCACGCTTGTTTTCGTAGATGATTGTTGGAAACAACCGGGGATCGTCCTGCAAGCGCTTCAACGAAATTCCGAGTGGAGCTCGATTCCAAAAGTCGCGCTCAGACAAGCGGGTCGCACTGACTACCTCCACCATCCTGCTGGCACTATTAACAGCGAGATGGTGGAAGTGGGTTGGGTCATCTTCTCGCCCGACAAATGGGTTTGCAGGAGCTGAGGAGCCGTGGAAAAGCTTTTTTATCCAACGTTTCATATTCAAGAACAAACTCCGCTTTGATGCTATTGCGACACAAATAGCTTGGCCGAAGGAGGGGGCGAGGACAAGCAATTCAGGGCGCGAAGGCGTGACAGTTGGGGTCAGGGTAAATTTAGGTGGAGTTCCAAGACTACTCGAAATCCCAAGGGCAAAATGGTCACACCGAATAGCCCCCCCGGTTGGCTCTGCTGTCGATGGCCGGGGCGCCAATGATGTTGGGAGGCGCTTTCTCCCCAAATCAGGGCAACTTTGCTTGGACAAGCCGGTAAATTTTTACATAGAATACCCGCTCAGTATGAAAGACACTGAGATCACAACCCAAAGCGGCAGAATTCACAAAAAAGCGGAATGAGCGAACAGCATTCCGCTTTTTTTTAGGCCGAACTTTTATCGGTCAGCCTCATCGCCTGCAGGCGGTTGCTCCAGCGAGTCTTCAACTCTTTTTATCCTTGTGTCCCGTGACCTTCCGCTTTGTAGTGGCGGTTGCTTGCGGCCCTAAGATGGGGCTGTCGCACTGCTTGAGCGAGTGGGAATGCAGGATAAGCAGTACCTTTGCAGTAATGAATTTGTCGAAGAGGAGCAGATCTTGGCAACCCGTGCACAACTTCCTGTCCCCACAGCAGCCATTCTCGTATTGGCTGACGGATCCACTTTTACTGGCAAGGCAGTGGGGGCCAGTGGCCTGTCTGTCGGCGAAGTGGTTTTCAACACATCGATTACCGGCTATCAGGAAATTCTCACCGACCCTTCCTATGCCGGTCAGATCATCACGCTTACCTATCCACATATTGGCAACACTGGCACCACACCGGAAGACGATGAATCCGGCAAGGTGTGGGCTGCAGGTCTGGTAATCCGTAACTTGCCAATGCTGGCCAGCAACTTCCGTAACCAGCAGGATCTCGACAGCTGGATGAAACAACGCAATGTGGTGGGTATTCACGATATCGACACCCGCCGCCTGACGCGCATCTTGCGTGACAAGGGCGCTACCAATGGCTGTATCTACGTCAGCGATGAGGTTGCTACCAACCCGGAAGCTGCCAAAGCCAAAGCGCTGGCAGCTGCGCTCGCCTTCCCAGGCCTGGTCGGCATGGACCTGGCGCAGAAGGTCACTTGTGCCAAAGCTTACGAATGGAAAGAAGGCAGCTGGCAGCTGGGCAAAGGCCACAGCGTGCCGCCCACCGGCAAACATTATGTGGTGGCCTACGATTTCGGCGTGAAGACCAACATCCTGCGCATGCTGGTGGATCGCGATTGTCGCGTCACCGTGGTGCCGGCCAAAACTTCAGCCGCAGATGTGCTGGCGATGCAACCTGATGGTGTGTTTTTGTCCAACGGACCGGGTGATCCGCAGCCTTGCGATTATGCGATCAAGGCCATTCAGGAATTTTTGCAAACCGACATTCCAATTTTCGGGATTTGCCTTGGCCACCAGTTGCTGGGCCTTGCCTGTGGTGCCACCAC
>CANCGR010000247.1 GCA_947377625.1 Gammaproteobacteria bacterium
GATGATGCGCCAAAGCAGTTAGGCAGTAGACCAGTGAGACTGAGTAAATGAAGAAAGTTTTAAGGTTGTGCGGTTTGGTGGTGGCAGTGGCGTTGATGGCGCGCGCGCAAGCGCAAGAAGCGTCCAGCGGAGTTGAATTGTTCAATGCCACTTGCTCGAATTGCCACGGTGCCAATGGGCAGGGCGGGCAACTGGCCCCTTCGCTGTTGAAAAAAGTGGCGAGTTCAGACGATGCAGCGCTGACCGCATTTCTGCGCGTCGGCAACCCCGTCAAAGGCATGCCGCCGGCGCCCGTACAGAATCCGGAGTTTCCGGCACTGTTGAGCTATTTACGGTTTCTGGCCAGCACAGTGTCTGATGCCACCTTTTCTACCGCCGATACCCGCAACCAGTATTCATCAATGCCGGCCATCAAAGACTTCGTGCCGGTGACCGACAAAATTCTCAACCATCCGAGCGCCAACGACTGGTTATGGTTCAGCCGTACGCCGGATGCGCAGCGTTTCAGCCCGCTGAATCAGATCAACCGCGACAACGTCAAACAGTTGGGGCTGGCCTGGTCGCGTGGACTGCCGGCTGGCGTTACCGAAACCATTCCGACTGTGTACAACGGCGTCATGTATCTGACTCTGCCGGGTTCCAATGTGGCGGCCTTTGATGCCACCACCGGTGACCAGATATGGGAATACAAGCGCAGCTATGCCAACGCGGGCGCCGGCGGCTCTGGCCGATCCAAAACACTGGCGATCTATGACGACATGATTTATTTCACTGCACCGGATGACACTGTCGTTGCTCTTGATGCGCGTACCGGTGCGCTGCGCTGGGAAGCCGCGACTCCAGGGCGTGGCAACAGCAGCGGTGCCATCGTCGTGAAAGGCAAGGTGTTGTCGGGCGGAACCTGCAACAAACGCGAAAGCTGTTATATCTCGGCACATGATGCCCACACCGGCAAACTGGTGTGGAAGTTCTTCACCGCCCAAGCCCCGGCCGATCCGCCGGGTTATGACACCTGGGGTGGCGTGCCGGTGGAAAAACGCAAGGCATCCACTTGGGGCCTGCCGGGTTCCTATGATGAGCAAACCAACATCCTGTACTGGAGTGTCGCCAACCCGGCGCCGTATACGCGGCTTGAACGCCACGCCGGCAACCCCGATGCGATCTCTGACACGGCGCCCGCTGATCTCTACAGCAATTCCACGCTGGCGCTGGACCCTGATACCGGCCACTTGTTGTGGTACTACCAGCATTTGCCCGGTGATGACTGGGATGAAGACATGAATGAAGAGCGCATCATTGTGCGCACTCCGTTTAATCCGGATCCACGTCATGTGAAATGGATCAACCCGGATGTGCCCAAGGGCCAGCCGCATGACGTAGTGCTCAGTGTCGGTGAAGGCGGTGGCATCTTTGCGCTCGATAAAAAGACCGGCCAGTTTTTGTGGGCCAATCCCTTTCCGTCCGATGTGCCCAGTTTCGGCATCAAGGACATTGATGTTCACACCGGTGCCACCCGCATCAATCGCGATGTAGTTGCCAAATTCCCGGGTGACCACAATCTTGTCTGCTTCTTCAATACACGCAGCTATTGGCCCTCTGCCTACAACCCCATCAATAATTCGTTGTATGTGCCTTACATCAACAACTGTCTCAACATGACGGCTGCCAAACCTGCCACCGAGACGATGCCGGCGATGCCGGAAAGTCGCATAGGCAGTCCTTTGCCCGGGCTGGACCTGAATGAACTCAACGGGCTGGCTCGCATCAATGTTGAGACAGGCGAAATCACTCATTGGCCTACCGGCCGCATTCCCACCAACAGCGCCATGCTGGCCACTGCCGGCAACCTGGTGTTCTGGGGCGACATCAACCGCCGTTACCGGGCGGTAGATGCTGACAACGGGCAGGTGCTGTGGGAGACAGTGTTGGGTGCGGCGATTTCCACCAGCAACATTACCTATGCGGTGAACGGCAAGCAGTATGTCGCGGTGATCACCGGGGGCAACCTGTCACATCCCGGGCTCAATACCGGCACGATGGGGCCAATCCGGCTCAATCTGAGCAATGGCGACAGTAACACCTTGTATGTGTTTGCCTTGCCGGACAAAAAATAATTGTCATTGTGGGTAGCACTTGGTCAGGATCACGCCCGGCCAAGTGTTAGCAACTCCACCGGCACGTCCTTTGCATCGATCTGTAAAAACCCAGCAGAATCGGTCAAATGGTCAATTCTTCCGTCAATATTTCGTCGCTCCTCGGGCACGCCAAGCCCGAGGTAGTGAGCGCCATTCGCAAGGCGAGTGAGAAGACCGGGGTCGATTTTTCCTATCTCGTACAGAATGCAGCGGCCGAGAGCAGCCTTAATCCGACAGCACACAGTGCCGGTTCGTCGGCGCGTGGCTTGTTCCAGTTTATCGACAGCACTTGGCTCGATACCGTTGATAAACACGGGGCTGAACATGGCTTGGGCAAAGCTGCGGCGGCGATCACGCGTGACAGCAATGGCAAACCTGTCGTGCATGATCCTGCCGTGCGCCGGCAGATACTGGCGATGCGCGACAACCCGAACATCGCGGCACTGATGGCTGCCGAATTCACCAAGGACAACCGCGCCACGCTGGAATCCAGCCTGGGACGCAAGGTTGATAACGGTGAGTTGTACATGGCGCACTTTTTGGGCGCGAGTGGCGCCGGCAAATTCATCAGCAAGAAGGAACAAGCACCTGCTGCGCTGGCAGCGCAGCTGTTGCCCAATGCTGCCCATGCCAATCACACGGTTTTCTTTGAGGCGGGCAAAGCGCTGTCAGTCAATGAAGTCTATGGCAAGCTGGCCAGCCCTTTCGTGAAAGAAGCTGATGCATTGGGGCCAGTGGAGGCGGTCGCAAAACTGCCCGCGCTACCAACCATGAACGATGCACTTACGCTGGCCTTGACGGGTGCAAGCCGCGCACCTGAGTCAGCACCGTCGAAGACGATGAACTCACCAATCAACATGCAGGCGTTTGCGCTGGAGTTTCTGAAATCGCTGAGCGCGCCGGAACAAGGCGCTGTGAAGGGTAAACACTGGAAGGCATAACACCGATGTGCCGCAGGGCACACCGGTGTACAGGACGGTTTTACTCGCGGGTAACGTCGCGCATTTGATCAGACATGCCTTGTTCCCAGGTGCTCCAGCCGGCGTTCATGCCATAGGGGCCGCGTTGCAGAATGGCTTCGATCTCGTGCAACTTGCCGCCTTCCACTTTGAACAGTTCAGCGAGCTGCCACGTCCACGGCTGCACCGGGCCGGAGGTGACTGTGCGGCCATCGGGCACCTGGAAGGTCCGCGTGTCACCACCGGTGTGATCGAAGAAGCCGAACGCAAACACGAGGCCGCGCTCTTCATCGACTGCCACAAAGCGGCGATCACGAATGCGATGCACGAAGTGCAGCAAGCCTGACTTGAACTGCTCCATGCAGCTCCACTGCGCTGAATAGCTGGTCGACGTATGTGGGTCTGGTCTGGTCTGGCCGGCTGGCGTAGGCGCGTTGGTGGTGAGACCGCCGTTTTCAAAACGGTTGCAGTCGTCAGCAAACGGGTAATCGCCTTTGCCGTCGTTGTTCTGCATGCCGGTGAAATATTTGTTGGCAGTCTTGATCAGGTCAGCGCGTGACATGCGTGAGGCAGCAGGAACCTCTTTAAGGAAAGCAGGTCTGGGCGAGCCGGCCTTTTCCACGTTGGCAGCGGCTTTCTCATCTCGCACCACGATCTGTTCGATCTGGGTGATGGTCTTGTTCTCCACTTTCAGGCGCAACCCGATCAAGGCCGCAGTGCCTTTGGCGGGATCACGGTTGTCTTCTTCAATGGTGCCGACAAAGGCCACTTGGCCGGCCGGTACGTCGGTTACGAACAAACGGTATTTGCCTTTGGCCTTCATGGTATTCCACAGGCCGTCACCGACCAGCAGGCGCTGGCCGTCTTCAGTGAATTTCGCGTTGGCGGCGATGGGCACAGCAGCGGGAGTGTTGGCGATGACAGCATCGAGATAGCGATCAACAAAGCCTTCCAGACAGCTGCGGTCACAAGCTTCAGCGGCGAATGCCATGGCTGGCATTTGCACAGCCACTGCCAGCGTCAGCATTTTGAACAGGGTCTTGATTTGCATTTTTTAGTTCCTCTCCTTTTGTTGTTATCGATGTTGTTATTGATGTGAGTTGCTATCAGCGTTGGTAGGAGTTTTCCGCACAGTTGAATGGAATGATGGTTTCGCTCGGGATATAGAGCATTTTTTTGGAAAGCTCGACCAGCTTGGTGAAATTGACCGGATCATTCACCGTCACCGCATAGGCCAGCACACTGCCTTCTTCGGTGGCAGTGAAGCGTTCGGTGATCACCGACTTTTCACTTTGTGGAATGCCCGCCTGATTGAAATGCGGCCAGCTGATGTGGTCAGTAGTAACGACCAGTGTCTTGTCTTCGTAGTGGCCCACCGAATAGCCCAGCGGTGACGTTTTGGTGCCGGCAGGGGCGGCACTGAGGTTCATGTGAATCACGCGCGTCAGATCATATTCTTCAATCCTGATCGCAATATCGCCGCCTTGTTTTTTGATTTCCATCGGCAGCGGCTGTTCCATGATCAGCGGCATGCCTTTGGGTGTGCAGTTGTTGGTGGGGTTGTCGGTGGCCGGGTTGAACTTGGCCAGTGCTGCTTTGGCAGCAGGCGTCATTGGATATTTGTTGAGGTCGTAATTGCGATTGATGGATTCCGGAAACAGAAAACCGTCGGAACCTGTGAAGGTCCATACCCGGAACAAGCCGAGTTCAGGATGCGAGCGATCACCTTCGGTTCTGAAACGGTATGAGAAATCACCAACGGCCTTGTCAGTGAAATGCGGCTTCACGCCGGTTTGCAGCACCAGTTCCTGGCCGTTGGGCAGCAGCGCATTGGTAGCGAAGGCCTCCTTGAGCGCGGTGGTGGGCGGATAAGCCGACACCTTGATATGGTCGCCGACTTTGATGGCATCAGCCGGCACGCCAGCGCGTGTCATCAAGGTGGGTGAGCCGCTTTCCAGATCCCATTCAGTCACGCTGCCATCGGCGCCTTTCACTTTCAGGAAGATATGGGCATGCGGATTACGCCACGAGACTTTGGTGACTTCACCTTCGAGTTCAAGGT
>CANCGR010000248.1 GCA_947377625.1 Gammaproteobacteria bacterium
GTGGCCCGTAGAACTGGTGCAGATCTTCCACATGCTGCACCACCAAGTTGTGGATCAGGCTAAGAGGCAGCGGTTGTGGCAAGGTGCCGTTACGCAGGAATTGTTCAATTTCACGAAACAACCAGGGCCGGCCGCGCGCGGCACGTCCGATCATCACGCCATCGGCGCCGGTGTGATCAAGTACCTGTTTGGCTTTCTCGGCGGAGCTGATGTCGCCATTGGCAAACAGCGGAATGGTGATGGCGGCCTTGATCGCAGCAATGGTGTCGTATTCCGCATCGCCATTGAACATGCAAGCACGCGTTCTGCCGTGCACTGCCAGCGCCTTTATGCCGCAGTCTTCCGCGATGCGCGCAATGTTGACGCCATTGCGCAGGTCAGGACTCCAGCCAGTGCGGATTTTCAGCGTTACGGGCACCGATACTGCTCGCACTACACTTTCCAGAATTGCTCTCACCAAGGGTTCATCTTTTAGCAAGGCAGAGCCGGCAGCTTGCTTCAGCACTTTTTTCACCGGGCAGCCCATGTTGATGTCGATGATCTGCGCACCTTGCTCCACATTGTGTCGAGCGGCAGCTGCCATCGTCGCCGGATCAGCACCGGCAATTTGCACGACACGCGGCGAGAGTTCATCACGATGAATGCCGCGCAGCACACTGCCTTCCGGATTCAGCATTTGCACATGGGCACTGAGCATTTCAGTAGCGGTTACCGCCGCACCGAAATGACGGCACAAGCGCCGAAACGGGCGATCGCTGATCCCGGCCATGGGGGCGAGCACCACCCTGGAGGAAAGTTGATGGGGACCGATCTGAATCACGGGAAAATCAGGTGTTGGGGCGAGGTGGCAATGGTAACTGTGCGCCTGCTTGCAGTCCAACGCTTGATCCTTCGGCAGGCTCTGCTTACAGCGGGTACAGTTCCACTTTGTAGTTCACGGCCGCCTTGCCGGGGTCTACCAGTTCCAGCTGAATTTGCATCGTGCTTTGCGCGGGCATCTGGCTCAAATGACGTAGTTCGGGCGGCAGATATTCATCGGGTGTGAACAAGCGGTTGGCCAGCACGTGGTTATTGATATCGCTGAAGGCCAGTTCCAGTTTGGGGAAGTTTTGCGGTTGGTTGGCGTCGTTATGAAACACAAAGCTCACCTCCAGTGCATCGGGCTGCTTCGGGTGACTGCGCACCAGCAATTGCTGCGAATACAGCGTGGCAGGCACAGCAAGCGGCGGTGACTCGCATGTTAAATAGCGGCACACCGGCTCAGCCAGAAAACTGAAACGTGGATGCTTTGCCAATTCGTTGCGGTGGGTGTAAAGCCACGGCAAAGGCAGAGCCAACAGCAGCAATAGGTTGGTTGCCAACAACAGTGTCGTTACTACACGGCTGCGGAAACTGGATTTGTGAACGAGAGTAACGGGCACATCGTCCAGTCCTTGCAACTCATGTTCTGATACCGGTTCCAGGGCATCGTCAAAGCTGAGTGCGCCAAGCCTGGCATGCAGGTACTGTTTTTCGGCGGGCAGGTTTGTAGGTTTGGCAGCGGGAGCAAAGATTTCCGGCTCGGGCTCCAATTCCGCAAACGCTTCGTCGAAATTTTCTTCGTAGGGCTCGTCAAGCTCGTCGTCGTTTCCTTCTGCATCAGCAATGATTTCGTCTGCGTACTCTTCAATGAAGGCTTCTACATTCTCGTCATCAAGTTCAGCAGTTGCAGGCTCGTCGTCGATGTAGTCTGCATCGTGCTCGGCTGCATGCGATGCATCGGGATGTTCTTCGTCGAATTCTTTATCAAGTTCATCAAGCCTGAGATCGCCGAAAGTGAAATGGGGTTCACCAGGCCGGTGCCATAACTCTTCGATAGTATCGTTTGCAATGGGTTGATCTGGCGTGGTTGAACCAATCTCTGCAGAGACAGTTTCGAACGGCGTGTCAGTGGATTCATTGTCGGCGCTGCGTTCTTGAGCGTGCGGCGCATAACCGGCATGCACTGTTTCTTTATCTTCAGGCTCGTCTGCGCCATCAAGTTCTTCTTCAATGTCTGCTTCCAGCTCTTCCACGACGTAGCCGTCAGGATGTTTGACGCGGATTTCATTGGCACTGGCAGAAAAAACGCCCAGACAGGAGCCGCAGCG
This sequence comes from Gammaproteobacteria bacterium, assembly GCA_947377625.1. Classification (GTDB taxonomy): domain Bacteria; phylum Pseudomonadota; class Gammaproteobacteria; order Pseudomonadales; family Pseudohongiellaceae; genus CAILUG01. The sequence goes on from CANCGR010000248.1 coordinate 2,130, forward strand.
CACCAGCCCATGCGCAGCATTCAGTTGCGCGTTGGACACGCGGAACGAGGTCTGGCAGTGCGGGCATTGGGTGAATAGCGAGGTCATCAGGCGTTGGGTAGCAAAGGCTCCCCGGCGATTAGTAAAGGGGAATGTACAGGATTATTACGGAATAAAGACCTTTCGTACAAAATTTTTTGTGGGAAAATTGCCGCCCTTCGTACCACATGGGTTTTGAGCTGATGAGCAGTCAGACCGAACAGCGTCTCGCAACACTTAGTCTGGCAGCAATCGGTGTGGTATTCGGCGATATCGGTACCAGCCCGCTCTATACCCTCAAAGAAGTTTTCTCCGAGCACAATCATATCGCGCTCACGCAAGCCAATATCATGGGGGCGGTCTCCACCATTTTCTGGGCCTTGTTTCTGGTGGTCACTCTCAAATATGTGTTGTTGGTCCTGCGGGCTGACAACAGGGGCGAGGGTGGCATCATGGCCTTGCTGGCAATGGCACTGGCCACTGCTGCCAAAGATGCGCGCAGCAAGACCTGGCTATTGGCAGTGGGAACTTTTGGTGCAGCGCTGTTCTATGGTGACAGCATCATCACACCAGCCATTACCACGCTCAGCGCAGTGGAAGGTATTGGCCTGGTGACGCCTGCCTTGAATGAATATGTGCTGCCGATTTCGATTGCCATTCTGGTGGGGCTGTTTCTGGTGCAGAGGAAAGGCACCGAGAAGATGGGCAAATTGTTCGGGCCGGTGATATCTGTCTGGTTCATTGTGCTCAGCATTGTGGGTATTTCACAGATCATGCGCGTGCCGCACATCTTGCTGGCGATCAATCCTGAATATGCGTTTGCATTCCTGATGGAGCGAGGCATTGGCGTGTTTCTGCCGCTGGGTGCCATCGTGTTGGCGCTGACCGGCGCCGAAGCGCTCTATGCCGACATGGGACATTTCGGGCGCAAAGCCATCCAGATCTCATGGTTCAGCCTGGTGTGGCCCGGACTCATTTTGAATTATCTCGGTCAAGGTGCGTTGTTGTTGTCGAACCCCGAGGCCATCACTAATCCCTTTTACTTTTCATTCCCGGAATTGATGCTGATTCCGGCAGTGGTGCTGTCAACACTGGTGTCCATCATCGCCTCACAGGCAGTGATTTCCGGCGCGTATTCCGTTACTCAGCAGGCCATTCATCTTGGCATGTTGCCGCGCATGCACATCGTGCATACCTCCTCCAACAAAGCCGGGCAGATCTACATCCCTGCGGTGAACTGGATTTTGCTGGCTGCCGTGTTGGTGGTGTGCACCAGCTTTGGCTCGTCGTCAGCGCTGGCCAGTGCCTACGGCATCGCAGTTACCTGCGCGATGATGATCGACACACTGCTGACCTTCTTTGTGGTGCGTTACAAATGGCGTTATTCGTTGTGGGTGGCAGCCGGCGCTACCACCTTCTTCCTCATCATTGATTCGATGCTGGTCATTGCCTGCTCTTTCAAGATTCCTGATGGCGGCTGGTTCCCGCTGGCGCTGGGGCTGTCGTTGTTCATGACTATGTGGACGTGGAAAGAAGGCCGCGAATTGCTGATGGGGCAGATCCGTGATGGCGACCCCAACTTGCTGGATTTTGTGCGCACGCTCAGCAATAGCCCGATTCCGATGGCCCCGCGCACAGCAGTATTTCTCGTATCCAATCCCACCACGGTGCCGCAGGCGCTGCTGCACAACATCAAACACAACCTGACCTTGCATGAAAAGAATCTGGTAGTGACTGTCAAATTCACCGATGAGCCTACCGTGGACATCGACCAGCGCCTGCGGGTGCATGAGCTGGGCAACAATTTCTGGCAGATCGCAATCTACTTCGGTTTTACCGAGCAGCCTGATGTGCCCAAAGCGCTGGAGCTGTGTAACCAGCAAGGGCTGAAATTCGATCTGTTCAGAGCGTCGTTTTTCATCAGCCGTGAAACGGTAGTGCCAAGCCCTGGCAAGGGCATGGCTGCCTGGCGAGAAAGCCTGTTTGCTGCACTGACCCGCAATGCGGGCAGTGTGGTGACCTATTTTGCCTTGCCTCCCACTCATGTCATTGAACTCGGTACCCGCGTTCACATCTGACAGCCCTCTGCCGGAATCGCTGTTTAATTGCGATACAAAAAATGACTGGCCAGTCAGTGTCCATTATTGTGTGGCACCTAAAAGCGATTACACATTCGTGTATGAATTAGTCCTGACGTGGTCTATATTGACTGCGGTTCGAAATGTGCAAGCATTGTTGCTGCTGTGTCAGCGACTTGTAGTAACAGCTGAAGAGCCGCCCATTATTATTAAAAAAAACACTCGGAGAAAATGCATATGTATTTGAAGAATCCGTCGATCACGCTCAAAAAACCTCGTCCCTTAAGTACCTCCATCGCCCTTGCACTCGGCCTGACTTTGCCGGTTTTAGTGTCTTCACCCAGCTTTGCGCAAGAACCAAAACTTGAAGAAATCACCGTTACCGGTTCGCGTATCGTGCGTCGTGACAACGAAGCATCCAGCCCCATCGTTACCGTCAGTGCGGAATCGTTGAACCAGGTCAGTAACCTTGGCATTGAAAGTGCCCTTAACCAGTTGCCGCAATTTGTTCCTTCCCAAACCCAGTTCAGTTCCGGTGATATCCAATCCCTTGCCTATAACACTCCCGGTATTGCGACTCTCAACTTGCGCGGCTTGGGTGCCAACCGCAACCTCGTGCTGCTCGATGGTCGTCGCGCCCAGCCAGCCAACGCCTTGCTGGTAATCGACATCAACACCATTCCTTCTGCCGCTGTTGAAAATATTGAAATCATCAGCGGTGGTGCATCGGCCACTTACGGTGCTGACGCTTTGGGCGGTGTTACCAACTTCAAACTGAAACACAATTTTGAAGGCTTCAATCTCAGCGCCCAGACCAGTACCACCGAGCAAGGTGGTGGTCAGGAAACCAAAATCAGCGCACTTATCGGTGCCCGTTTGGGTAGCGGCGGTAACGTAATGTTGGGCATCGAAGGTGCTGA
>CANCGR010000249.1 GCA_947377625.1 Gammaproteobacteria bacterium
CACATTGAGAATGTAGCGCGGGCTGGTTTCATCAAGGCGTTTACCGGCCCAGGCCATGCCAACGATGCTGGCAAGAATGTAGCCGGCGATGATGAGACCATACCAGTTGACTGCATTCAGCTCACCGGTAATGGCCGGCAGCGCAATCACCAGCACCAGTTCGTCGAAGGCGTGCAGTGCGGTAATCAGCAGCACGCCCCACAGCACCGCGCGATTCATCGTGACGCCGGCTTGCGCATCAATGCGCCGCTGGCTTCAGTCATCAGGTTCACTCATTCAGTTTCATCTTTTTTTCCTGCACGGATTTGTCGAGCATCAGCATCACCGCGCCCATAAACAAATAGGCAAGACTGGCTTGCGGCGACACCGCGATGCCCACTGCTTCACCGTGCATGAAACCAAAGAAGGCCAGCACTGCGCCCGCCGCGCAAAAGGCGGCGGCTTTGCGCAGTTGTTGCTCGATCATGTTGACTGCAATAGCACTCAGTATGAGTCCGCCCAGAATGGCGCCGCCGCCCATGTTGGCAAGGCCTTGATAGAACACGCCGTTGCTGGCCAGTGCCGCCATATCAAGCTTGTCGGCCGAGAGGCCTGCCAAGCCCAGTGTGTTGTCGATCTGGGTTTTTACCCAAGCCGAAATATGCGGGATCAACGCCAGCACAATGGCCGGTGCGTGCCGCGCCGGTGCTTCCTGGAATGCTTGCGAACCGATCAGCATGCCGATGTAGAGCAGAATAGGCAGAATGGCGACCAACGGAATCAGCGCCAGCAATACCGACAAAATGCCGAACCATGTCATCAGCAAAATTGTGATGCCAGTGACTGCCGAGTAACCAATGCGGCCACCCATCGACTTCCAACCGGGATGGCCGATATAGACTGCGTTAATGAAGGGGTTGCCCATCAAGCATCCAATCATGCTGACGACACCATCAGCTGTCACGACGCGACGTGTGGGATATTTGTCACCAGCAGCTTCCGCACTTTCTACGTTGTCCATGGCTTCCACCAAATCATAGATGCCGAACGGTATGGCAGTAACAAGAAGAATGCCGACGTATTTGAAACCGGCGAACACATGGCCGACGGCCGGTATCGGAAATGAAAAGCCGAAATCAGCGAACGATGCAGTGAGTGCATGCAAGCTCATGCCGCCCACCGAAAAGCCCAGCAGGTTGGAACCCCACGCAATGATGGAGCCGACAAAAATTGCCAACAGGCCCGCCGGCATGCCGAACGGATATTTCACATGGCCGAACCAGTTGAGCAAGATGATGAAGAAGCAGGTGAGGCCGATCACCGGTGTGGTCAGCATCTCAAGCGCCGGGCGCATCGCAATGTAAGTCACCGACACCCCGGCCAGTGTGCCGAGCAGTGCCGCCCGTGGTGTGATTTTACGCACGATGGGCGCAATGAAACTGCCGAACATCAGAATCACACTCTGGATGAATACCCAAGCCAGACCCGCTTCCCATGCGGCTTCCGGATTGCCGGTAGCTGCCTTGATTGGCCCCATGATGACGAACACGACAATGAACATGTGACCAACACCGATGCCGGACGGCAACGCACACACGGTATCGCGGCCTTCTTTTTTGGCGAGATCCCATGCCAGCCATGCGTAGTAGCAAGTGCTCAAACACAACATCAAGCCGGTAGCAGGCAGGATGCGACCGAACACCAGCGAGTCCGGCATTTGCAGCGCGAAGCGAAGCAGACCAGTGAGCACCAGCATGTTGACCAGAATGTTGGTGCCGAAACCAAACAGCGCGTTCCAGTCACCTGCCACCCAAAAGCGGGGTTTGTACTGCGTTGCGTTAGTCATAGCGTGACAGCCTCCAGAGCCGTGTTGAATTTGACTGCTACACCTTGTCGTTATGCTGCCGTGTGCTGCAATACGCTGATCAGCGCAGATGAAGAAGTTGTGTAACCAAAGATGCCGCCCTGCGCGCTGATCATCTTGAGCGCCATGCTGTGGAATTCGGGAAAGTAGGAGCCGCAGCAATCGCCGGGCACGATGACGCGATAACCGCGATCGTTGGCTTCACGCACGGTGCTGTGCACGCACACCTCAGTGGTGACGCCGCAGATCACCAGCGTAGTGATGGCTTGCCGGCGCAGCACCAGATCAAGATCGGTGCTGTAAAACGCGCCTTTACCGGGTTTGTCTATGATCACTTCACCGGCTACGGTCAGCAGTTCAGGAATGAAGTCATGGCCGGCTTCGCCACGAATCAGGATGCGCCCCATCGGCCCGGTGTCGCCAATCTTCTTGCCGGGCGGGCAGCGCGCGAGTTTTTCCGGATGCACGTCTTGCAGATCACTGCGATGACCTTCGCGCGTGTGGATCACTGTGATGCCGGCCTCCCGCATGGCGGCCAGCAGGGCGACGCACGGCACCACGCAATCACGCAGCACTGATACCTGGTTGCCAAGCGCGGCCCCGAAACCGTCTTCTTCGAGAAAATCACGCTGCATGTCGATAATGATCAGCGCTGTAGTAGCCGGCACGAAACTGATGTCGCCCGGGTCGGCTTTCACGGTGAGCGGCAGGGTGGAAGCAAGCGTCATGGTTAACTCCACTGTTGTTGCAGCTGCTGCTGCAAAATAAGTTTGCCGGCAAAAAATACGTGCGTGCGCAACGGACTCTCAGACAAAGCCTCGCGCAAGGACGCTGCATCCAGCAGGCTGCAGTCGGCGCGATTGCCAACAGCGATGCCGTAATCATCAATACCAAAGGCTGAGGCCACCGCGCTGCTGGCGAGCGTGAACACGCGCTCTGGCTCATCAATCTGCGCCACTTCGGCACACAACGCTGCGCTGCGCAGCGGGTCGTAGTCACCCCAGGGTTGGAAAAAATCGCCGACATTGTCGGTGCCAACACTGACCGGGATATTTGCTCGCAGCAGCTCATCAACCGGCAGTGCGCCACGCGGTTTAGGTTGCAGATCGCGGCGCCCCATCAGCACCAGATTGCAGGCCGGCAAGCTCACCAGATGAATGCCGGCAACTTTGACCTTGGTGAGAATGCGTGAGCGTGTGAAAGTGTCAGTAAACGCCAGCGAACAGCAGTGGCTGGCCATCACGCGCTGTTTGAATTGGTGTTCGACCACCAGCTCGGCCAGCGCTTCCAGACAAGGGCTGGTGGGGTTTTCGGTTTCATCAATGTGCAGGTCGAGTGGCTTGTTCACTTGCTCGGCCAGTGCAAATAACGCGGCCAGTGCCTTGCGAGGATCAGCGCTGAGTGCCGGTGCACCACCGACATGGTCGACACCACAGCTTAGCGCCAGGCGCAGCAGCTTTTCCTGCTGCAGCGTGTCGCAGCTGCCCAGTGCGGTGTATTCAATTTTGATGAGATCGCGGTATTCGTCGCGCACTGCCAGCAATTGCCGCACGGTGTGCAGATCGCGTTCTTCGCCGATATCGATGTGGCTCCTTATACCGCTTACGCCAAAGCTGATCGCACGATTGAGCGCGCGCCGCAGCGCCACCGTGATTGATTCCGGCGTGCGCGATGCTTTGACTGCTTGCATGCGCACAATGGCCTGCCGCAGTGCGCTGGTTGTTGGTGGCAAAGCGGCGTCGCCATCTTGCCAGGTATAGGTTTTGTCGAGATGTGCATGCGGTTCCAGCAACCCCGGCAACAGCAGCTTGCCGTTGGCGTCGATGGTGTAGTTGGCACCGCCAGTGAAAGTCTGTCCTACATAGGAAAATTGCCGATGGTTGATGCCAATGCACCAGCGGCCCTTGCGGTTGTGCAAGCTGGCGTTGGTGATCAGCGTATCAAGCTGCATGCTGTGCGCTTCACTCATGGAACACTGCTTTCCAGCGCATGCAAATGGCCGGGATTCAGCAGCTGATAAGGGTCCCAGCGTTTTTTGGCGGCCAGCATGTTGGCGCCATACCAGCGGCTGTCGTCATCGAGAAAATGCGTGTGCGGATTGGCGATGCGAATGCCGTTGTCTTCGCACCAGGCAATCAGCTCCCACAGTTGCTCCTTGCCTTGATAGCGCACGATGCTCAAGCCGGCGGGCCTGACCACGCCATCACCGCCACGGATGAATTCGATATGCGTGCTGACCTGATCACCAAAGCGAGCGCGCCGCGCCTGTAACTGTTCGCCTACCTTGTCGCGGTCAAACATGTCCTGCAAATAGGTGAGGTTACTGTCGTGTTTCATCGCCCATTGCGTGGTGTGGTTCCACGTGAAATCGTAAATCTGGAAGCCGCGACTGCCTTCGTCCACTTCCGGGGCTTGATAGAAGCTGAGGGTGGCGCCCGATATCGCCATCAGCTGCGCCATGTCAGACGGTTTGCGATCACTGATCACGAACAGCAGGGATTTGCCGTCGGGGCAGCCGTCGCGTTTGACCAGCGGCGCGAAGTAGGAAGGAATCGGCCATTCAAACACGGTGGTCAGCCGCTTGTGCAGCTTGTCGTCATTGGCCAGCTTTTCACCCCAAGCCAGTGCTGCCGCAAATTCACGGAATGCATAAATATACTGGTGCCAGCGGGTTTTCGGCGCCAGCGCAAAGGTGACTTCACTCACGAACGCCGTCAGACCACAGTTGTGCAAGACATCACGCAAGGCGTCGCTGCTGGTGAGATCGAGGCAGTGCGGTTTGGCGTCAATTGTCACGATGCGCGCATGGCGGATGTTGTCGCGGTCGCGCAGCATGCCCCAGTGCACGGAGCCGACACCGCCACTGCCACCGGTGATGAAGCCGGCCGCACTCGACGTGCGAATGGTGCTGGGAAACATGCGCAGCTCGGCGCCGACCTTGGCGGCTTCGCGCTCGATGTGCCACAGATTCACGCCGGCCGCGACATGCGCAATGTCGTGGCTTAGCTCCAGCACCTGATTCATGCGACGCGTGTTGATCAGCAAGCCGCCTTGCATCGGCACGCCTTGCCCGTAGTTGCCGGTGCCACCACCGCGCGGAATGATCGGCACGCGGGCGGCGACAGCGGCAGCAATTACTTTGACCAGTTCAGCTTCATGGGCCGGATAAACAATTGCCTCGGCCTGTCGCTCCTGCAACTGCGGAATCAGCACTGGCGAAAAATGGAAACAGTCACGCGAGCCTGAGCGCAGCACTTGCTGATCGGTCTTGATGTTGTCAGCGCCGACGATGCCGGCGAT
>CANCGR010000250.1 GCA_947377625.1 Gammaproteobacteria bacterium
TATCCGGGTGGCATGGCCGGCACCCGCATGGCGAAAGAGTTGAACAAGGCCGGCATTCCGTTTTTCTGGCTGGCCACCAGCAGTAACAAAAAACAATATCGCCCTGATGAAAACCGGGTGAGCCTGATGCCGATTCCGAGCAGCAAGGGGCTGGAGTTTGATCGTGTGATCATTCTCGACAGCAGCTTCATTCCGAAGAGCCGCATGGAGCAAATGGCGCCGGTAGACGAAGAAGTGAGAAAGCTCTATGTGGGGCTGACGCGCGCCAAATCACATCTGGTGCTGAGCTATCACCGTGAAAACGTGCTCAGCAAAGCACTCTCGCTCAGTAGCGAACAACAAAAGGCGCCACTATCAGCACCAGGCCGATGACTACCAGCCACAGCGTATCCGTCACAAAATATGGAAACACCATGAGGGCGATGCCACACAACAACGCTACCGTGTGTTTTTGTTTCTTGCCGTAGCTGAAAAAGCCAAGGCCGAAACTGCCAAACAGCATGCCCCACAAAAGGCTGTTGTCATCCATTCTTCACTCCGAGGGGGTCAACGTGCAGGCAACCATAAAATTTCGTGATGCCGGTGCAGAGTACTACACGCCAGAACGCTGTCATATCAACGAGCTGTCAAACAGCAAAGACGATGCGGCAGTGTCGATTGCCGAAGCTCGCGTTGAGCCGGGTGTGACCACTCGCTGGCATTGTTTGCACGGCATCGTTGAGCGCTATGTGATTCTGCAAGGCTCTGCGGTGGTGGAAGCAGGGAGCTTGCCGCCACAGGCAGTGCAGCCTGGCGATACAGTGTTGATTCCAGCCGGTTGCCGCCAGCGCATTACCAATAACGGTGACCACGACTTGTTGTTTCTCGCCATTTGCTCGCCGCGTTTTGAGCTGCAATTTTATGAAGACATTGAAGAATTGATTGCGGCAGGGCAGCCGGAGTGAGCCAAGGCGAAGCGTCTCGGCTTTCTTTTTATAAAAAGCCTCTTTTGGCGTATAAACAAGTTCTATTGCATTATAGATGCCATTAATGGCGTATAAAATAAAAAAATGGCTTAATTAAATAATCTGCCATAAAATGCCGCTTAAATACGTTTTAAGGTGATAAGCGCCATAAAAGGCATATAAATGAAATTTTCTACCACGTTCAGTGACGCCGCGATTCTACAGGAGCTGGGGCAGCGGCTGGCGCAGCTTCGACTCAATCGTAACTTGCTGCAAGACGCGCTGGCGGCAGAGGCAGGTTTGTCGCTGCGCACACTCACGCGCATAGAATCCGGTGAACCTTCGCAAACCGTCAATGTATTGCGGGTGCTACGGGTACTGGGGTTACTGGAAAACCTGGAGGCGTTAGTGCCACCCCCACCGGTCAGTCCGTTGCAGCAACTGCAGTTGCAAGGCAAAAGCCGCAAGCGGGCTTCACGGCCGGCTAAGCTGACCAAGCTGGCCAAAGCGGGCGAACCAGCGGCCGAGGCTGTGGCAGAGCCTGCGCCAACCTGGCAATGGCATTCGGAGTAACAGCTGTGGTGTTGGCAGAGGTCAAGCTGTGGGGGCGACGCATCGGTGCGGTGGCTTGGGATGCTGCGCGGCAAGTCGCCAACTTCGAATATGAACCCGCGTTTGTCACCAGCGGCATTGAGGTAGCACCGCTGGTGATGCCACTGGCACCCACCATCTACAGCTTTCCTAATTTGTCGAACACCACGTTCAAAGGGTTGCCGGGGCTGCTTGCTGATTCGTTGCCCGATGATTTTGGTAATGCCCTGATCAATGCCTGGCTAGCCCGCCAAGGCCGCACCCCGGAAAGCTTTTCTGCGGTTGATCGTCTCTGCTATATCGGTAATCGCGGCATGGGCGCACTGGAATATGTGCCTGCGCTGGGTACGCCGGAGTCAGCAGGCGAAGCACTCGACATGCAGGCGCTGGTTGAACTGGCCAGCACGATTTTGCAGCAGCGCGAGCAAATAAGCGGCGCCTTCACCGCCCCCGAGTCGGAAACTGCGCTCAACAATATTCTGCAAATTGGCACTTCTGCCGGCGGTGCGCGTGCCAAAGCTGTGATTGCGTGGAACCCTGCAACCGGCCAAGTGCGCTCCGGCCAAGTCAAAGCCGGTGATGGTTTTGAATACTGGATATTGAAATTCGATGGCGTGAGCGGCAACCGTGACAAGGAGCTGGATGATCCGCAAGGCTATGGCTTGATCGAATACGCCTATTTCCTGATGGCGCGTGCTGCCGGTATCACGATGAGCGAGTGCCGTGTGCTGCAGGAAGGTGGCCGTGCGCATTTCATGACGCGCCGCTTTGATCGCACGGCCAGCGGCGGCAAATTGCACATGCAATCGCTCGGCGCCCTCGCCCACTTCGATTACCGGCAACCTGGCGCGCATGCGTACGAACAAGCCCTGCAGATTGTGCGGCAGCTTGCCATGCCAATGGCCAGCATCGAAGAATTGTTTCGTCGCATGGTGTTCAATGTGGTGGCACGCAACCAGGATGATCATGTGAAAAACATAGCCTTCCTGATGCAGCAGAGCGGCCAGTGGAGTTTGGCTCCCGCTTTTGATGTGACCTACAGCTACAACCCGCAAGGCCAGTGGACTGGCCAGCATCAGATGACGCTCAATGGCAAACGCGATAACTTCACGCTCGACGATTTCCGCACCTGCGCAAAAAATTGTGCAATGAAAAAAGGCCGCGCCGAGGCCATCGTAAATGAAGTAATAACCGCGGTGTTGCGCTGGTCTGAATTCGCCAGCAGCGCGGGAGTGCCAGAAGATGTCGCAGCGAAAATTGCAGCAACACAGCGACGCCAACTACATTAAATTCTTGAGAGGCAGGCCGATGAAAAAACACGTCAGGAAAAAAATCGCAGGCACAATGCTGCTCATGTTGTGCATCGCAGCAGCTCACGCGGCACAACCTCTCACGTCCTTGCGTCGCAGCGAGCAAGAGGTGGTAGTCAAATCGACCGCGCCGGGCATGAATGGCGGCAATGCCAGATTGTATGTGCGTGAAGTGAGTGCGGTGAAACCAAGGGAAGTGTTCCCGGTGCTGTTCGTGCACGGTGCCGGCACACCGGCAGAAGTGGCATTCGATGTGCCAATGGCCGGCTACAGCTGGATGGAGTATCTGGCGGAACGCGGCTTTACCACCTATGCCACCGACATGACCGGCTACGGCCGCTCTACGCGCCCGCAGTTTATGAGAGACCGCTGCAATCTCAGTGAAGAACAACAAAAGCAGGAATTTCCGGATGTGTGTGAAGCCAGTAGCTCATCAGCGCTCACCACCATGGCTTCCGACTGGAACGATATCGATGCAGTCGTGGACTTCCTGCGCAAAAAACACAAGGTCAGCAAAGTGAATCTGGTGGGTTGGTCGCAGGGCGGGCCGCGCACTGCCGGTTATGCCGCCATGCACCCGGACAAAATATCTGCCGTGGTGATCCTGGCCCCGGCCTACAGCCGCACGGCGCCCGCCACTGAGGCCGAGGCGGCCATTGCCGGCGTCGCCATTACCAAACAATCGCAGCAGGATTTTCTCAAGCAATGGGATGGCCAAAGCGGCTGCGTCAATCAATACGATCCGGCCGTTGCCATCACCGTGTGGAAAGAAATGCTGGATTCAGACCCGGTGGGCGCCAAATGGGGCGCCGGTGTGCGGCGTGCTCCGCGCGTGCCAACCTTCGGCTGGACGCCGAAAGAAGTGGCCGCCACCCACACGCCCATCATGATGGTGACAGGTCTCACCGATAGCCAGGTTAACCCCGACCGAGTGCGTGAGATGTATGCCGATCTTGGCGCCAGGAAAAAAGTGCTGATCGAACTCGCCTGCTCTTCCCACAATGCCATGTGGGAACACGGCAATGAACGCCTGTTCGAGGCCAGCTTCCAATGGCTTGATGCCACCCGCTATCAAGGCAAGACCACCGGCATTTTTATGCTGGAGTCTGATCGTGTAAGGAAATAAAGTCCGCCCGCGTTTCCACTAAAAAGAGGATTACCTCATGCAAATGTTCCGCACTTTTCTTTTCAGAGTCACACTTATCCCAGCACTGTTCTCGTTGTTGGCCATCGCTGCACCTGCGGCCCAGGCCGAAAGCTATGGCGACGATTACGCCCACATTATCGATCTGCAAGGCCGCTATATCTTCGCGCAGGATTTCAATGATGCCGACGGTTACGCCGCCGTGTTCACTGAAGATGGCGTGCTCGACTGGGCTGGCGGTGAAGTGAAGGGGCGCGAAGCCATTCGCAAATTCAAAGCTGATGGTGTTTACAATCTGAGCAAGAATGCCGAGAACGCCGCATGGCCCGCCTCTACCCGTCACTTCATCACCAACACCGTAGTCACCGTTACTGGTGATACCGCCAAAGCGTGGACCTACTGGTTTCAAGCCAACAACAACACCGCTGACCGCAAATCCAGCTATGGTTTGTACGGCCACTACGAAGATGATCTGCGCCGCGTCAACGGCCAGTGGTTGTTCTCGCGTCGTGCGATTTACAATGAAGGTGTCAAAGGCCGCGCCAAGTCTGGAACGAAAAATCCGGTGAAGTAAGGAGCGCACGTGGCGGGTGTGGTAACAGCGGTATGTTTGAGTTCTGAACACAAGTTCAGCAAGCAAGCAGTACCAGTGATCAGACTGGTGGCCGGGTTGGGAATAGAAGGCGATGCTCATAAAGGCGTTACTGTTCAGCATTTGTTTCGCATCAGGCAGGATCCAACCCAGCCCAATCTGCGGCAAGTGCATTTGATGCACGAAGAGCTGCATGACGAGTTGCGTGCTGCAGGGTTTTCCATTTCAGCAGGCGCAATGGGCGAGAACCTTGTGACGCGGGGAATTGACTTGCTTGCATTGCCCACAGCCGCTCGACTGCATATAGGCAGTACTGCAGTAATCGAAGTAACCGGATTGAGAAATCCATGTTCGCAGCTGGACAATTATCAATCGGGCCTGACGGCTGCAGTGCTTGATCGTGATGCTGAGGGAAAGCTGATTCGTAAGGCGGGAGTGATGGCGATTGTGCTCATTGGCGGCGAGGTGCGAGCAGGCGATTCAATTCGCGTAGAGCTTCCTGTAGAGCCTTATCGAGCGTTGGTGCCAGTATAAAGACATGCGGAT
>CANCGR010000251.1 GCA_947377625.1 Gammaproteobacteria bacterium
GACGCAGTGGCAGCAGAGCGCCGCGCTCGGGTTGCTGATCGACCGGAATTTTTTTGGACTCTTCATGACTAAGGCCAATCGGGCCTTTCAGAATCGCATCGGCGTCATCGCAAATGGCCTTGGTGGCATCCGGGAACGAGCTGCCACACTGGAACCAGGCGCTGGCGCCAAACGGCGTGTGGGTCAGCTCAAAGTTCACGTTATTGCGCTCGGCCACCAGCTTCATGATCTTCACGGCTTCCACCATGATTTCTGGGCCGATACCGTCGCCGTCGAGCAGGGCTATTTTGTAAGTCTTCATAAAAAATCCGGGGCTTGGGGACTGTCGTCTAGTCAATCACAACAGTCAGTTTGAAAAAGGCGGCGCAATGTACCACTTCAGGCCGGTCGGGCTCAAAGCATTGGCATATGTTCGTGCACAGTTTGTGCGTAATCATCAATGAATCAATGCGGACTTTACAAACCTGCCTGTGAAAACACGCGACATTCGTACTAGAATAGCCGACCAAAATTTGTATGACCCTCCCTGAAACTTGTCACCCGGGCTGAACCTCCAGCCTCCTGCAGGGAAAGTCGTTCCCCGGATTCATTCAGCCTCTGGAGTTAATGCCACTATGGAGTCCCCCAAGACCACCAACGCTATCCTTTTAACCTGGGTCAAGGAAATTGCCGAATTGACCCAAGCTGCCGCTGTTTACTGGTGTGACGGTAGCGAGGCTGAATATGACCGCCTGTGTCAGGAGCTGGTCGATGCCGGCACCTTTATCAAACTGAATCCGGTGCTGCGCCCGGGCTGCTTTCTGGCCCGTTCCGATGTGCGCGATGTGGCCCGCGTTGAAGACCGTACTTTCATTTGCAGCGAACGCAAAGAAGACGCCGGCCCCACCAACAATTGGGAAGCGCCCGCCACCATGCGAGTGCGTCTCGATGGCCTGTTCAAAGGCTGCATGGCCGGCCGTACGATGTATGTGATTCCGTTCAGCATGGGCCCACTGGGTTCCGACATCGCCCAGATCGGCGTGCAGCTGACTGATTCCCCTTATGTCGTGGTCTCCATGCGCATCATGGCCCGCATTGGCAGCAAAGTGCTGGACGTGCTGGGCAACAAGGCATTCATCAAGTGCATGCATTCCGTGGGCTACCCGCTTGCCAATGGCCGCAGCGACGTGAAGTGGCCGTGCAATCCTGAAAATCGTTACATTGTGCATTACCCTGAATCCCGTGAAATCGCGTCGTTCGGTTCCGGCTACGGCGGCAACGCATTGCTGGGCAAGAAGTGCGTGGCCTTGCGCATCGCCTCGGTGATGGCGCGCGACGAAGGCTGGCTGGCCGAGCACATGATGATCGTGGGTGTGCAATCGCCCGATGGCGAAAAGACCTATATCGCTGGTGCATTCCCCAGCGCTTGCGGCAAGACCAACCTGGCCATGCTGATTCCGCCTGCCGGCTTTGAAGGCTGGAAAGTATTTACCGTGGGTGACGACATCGCCTGGATCAAACCCGGTGCCGATGGCCGTCTGTATGCCATCAACCCGGAAGCCGGCTACTTCGGCGTAGCACCTGGCACCTCGATGGAATCCAATCCGTCGGCGATGCTGACGATGACCAAAAACACCATCTTCACCAACGTCGCGATGACCGACGACGGTGATGTGTGGTGGGAAGGCATTGGCGGCGACAAGCCAGCGCATCTGATCGACTGGAAAGGACAGGACTGGACACCTGCAACCACAACGCCAGCCGCGCATCCGAATGCCCGCTTCACTTCACCTGCGCATCAGTGCCCGAGCGTTGATCCTGATTGGGAAAATCCGAATGGCGTGCCGATCAGCGCATTCATTTTCGGTGGCCGTTTGAGCACTACCTTCCCGCTGGTTTACCAGAGCCGCAGCTGGGAGCATGGCGTTTACATGGCTGCCACGCTCGGTTCCGAAGCTACTGCCGCTGCCGACAACCAGGCCGCGATCCGCCGTGACCCGATGGCAATGCTGCCGTTCTGTGGCTACAACATGGGCGATTACTGGAAACATTGGCTGAGCATGGAAGGCAAGGTGGCACACCTGCCAAAAATCTTCCGCATCAACTGGTTCCGTAAAACTGCCGACGGCAAATGGCTGTGGCCCGGTTTCGGCCAGAACATGCGCGTGCTGCAGTGGATCGTCAAACGCGTCAATGGTCAGGTGCATGGCCACGAAACCATTTTCGGCACTGTGCCCGATTACGACGATATCAACTGGCAGGGCCTGGCTTACGACAAAGCCACCTTCGCCAAAGTGATGGAAGTCGACAAGCACAACAGCGCGCGTGAATTTGAAGACCAGGCCACAATGTTCAACAAGTTCGGCAGCGCCTTGCCGCCGGCCCTGGAAAAACAGCGTCAGGAATTGTTGGCCAAAGCGCTGGGTTAAACCTTCAGCGCCAGCATTTGAACCTGATGCTACTCACGTAGTATCAGGTTTTTTATTTAGCGACTGTAAAACTGAAGTCGTCGACCATGATGTGGCCATCGACCGAGACGGCCTGGTAGTTGACCTGATAGGTGGCAGGCGCAAGGGGTGGCAGCTCCAGCGAAATCTGCTCGCCGAACGCCGTAGACTGGCCGATACTGTTGCGCGGCAGCCGCACTTGTATGCGTTCACCCTTGTGCTCATCGCTGGTGATTTCGAGTCGCAGATTGGTAATAGTCATTTCTGCCATGAACTGGAAAAAAATCTTGGCGGGCGCCCGTTCCATCACCGCATCATGATCGGGCACGGTCTTGGCCACACCAACATGCGCCTGCGCTGCGCCACCCGGCAACCAAACGGCAAGCGCGAACAAGAATTTGAATATGTGCTTCATCACGCAAAGATACTGGATCGGTAACGCCAATGAACAGTGGTAAAGAGAACAGCGGTAAAGAGAACAGCGGTAAAGAGAGCAGCAAAAAAGTCGGCTTCGTTTCGCTCGGGTGCCCAAAGGCGCTGGTCGACTCCGAACGCATCCTCACGCAGCTCAAGCTGGAAGGCTATGACATCGTCAACAGCTATGAGGGTGCCGATGTAGTGGTCGTCAACACCTGTGGCTTTATCGACAGCGCCAAGCAGGAATCGCTGGATACCATCGGTGAAGCCATTCGCGAAAACGGCCGCGTTATTGTCACCGGCTGCATGGGCAAGAACGCCGATGAGATCATGCGTGTGCATCCGAAGGTGCTGAGTGTGACTGGCCCGCAAGCCTATGAAGAAGTGGTCATGGCGGTGCATCAAGTGATTCCGAAGCCGGTGCTAGGCAAGCACAACCCGCTGATCGATCTGGTGCCACCACAAGGCATTAAACTCACGCCACGCCACTACGCCTATCTGAAAATTTCTGAAGGCTGTAACCATCGCTGCTCGTTCTGCATCATCCCGTCGCTGCGTGGTGATCTGGTAAGCCGGCCGGTGGAAGAGGTGTTGGCGGAAGCAGAACGCCTGGTAGCCGCCGGTGTGCAGGAACTGTTGATCATCTCGCAAGACACCAGCGCTTACGGCGTTGATACGAAATACCGCACCGGCTTCTGGAACGGACAGCCCGTAAAAGGCAGCATGCAGGGCCTGTGCGAAGCACTCGCGCATTTGGGCGTATGGGTGCGCCTGCATTACGTCTATCCCTACCCGCATGTCGACAAGATCATTCCGCTGATGGCCGACGGCCTCATCCTGCCTTATCTGGATATTCCGTTTCAGCATGCCAGCCAGCGCATTCTCAAATTGATGAAGCGCCCGGCCGCTACTGAAAATACGCTGGCTCGCATCAAGGCCTGGCGTGAAATCTGCCCGGAAATTACTTTGCGCAGCACCTTCATCGTCGGCTTCCCCGGCGAGACCGAAGCCGAGTTTCAGGAACTGCTCGACTTCCTCGAAGAAGCCCAGCTTGATCGCATCGGTTGCTTCCAGTATTCCGCTGTTGATGGTGCCAAAGCCAATGACCTGCCTGATCACGTGGAAGAGTCCGTCAAACAGGAACGCTACGACCGCTTTATGGAAGTGCAGCAACGCATTAGCAGTGCACGCCTGCAGGCGAAAGTAGGGCAGGAAATTGAAGTGCTCGTTGATGAAGTGAACGAGAATGAAGCCATTGGTCGCAGCAAGGCTGATGCGCCGGAAATCGACGGCCTCGTCTATCTGCAACATCCTGAAGGCTTGCAGCCAGGCGATCTGGTCACCGTCACGGTTGAAGAAGCCGATGACTACGATCTCTACGCATAAGAAACATCCAGTCAAGGAAGCACCAATGCAGTTCGTTAGTCGCCCGCGTTTTATAGTGTTGTCTTTTGCGTTAATAAGTTCAGTAGCCAGTGCGCAATCCACCCAATCAGCTATCGAAGAACTGGTCATCACTCCCAACCGCATTCCGGTGCCGTTGCGCCAGATCGGCACCTCGGTGTCGGTGCTCGATGCCAGCGCCATCGATGCCTATGGCAATACGGGTTTGCTGGATGTGCTGCGGCAATTGCCGGGTATTTCCACCACCAACAACGGTGGTGTTGGCCAGCCCAGCTCGCTGCGCATTCGCGGTGAAGAAGGCTATCGCACGCTGGTCATCATGGATGGCATGCGGCTGAGCGATCCGAGTCTGCCGCAGATTGGTCCGCAGGTGGATCAGTTACTCAGCAGCGGCATCGAACGCGTCGAAGTGCAGCGCGGCCCGCAAGGGCTAGGCTATGGTGCTGATGCCGGCGGCATCCTCAACATAAGCTCACGCCAGTCCGGTAAAGGTTGGCATGGCGGGGTTGATGCGCAGAGCGGCAGTTACGACACCCGCCAACTCAACGCCAATGTCGGTGCCGGCAACGAGCGCGCTGATTTCTTTGTGTCTGCCGCAGATTTCACCACTGGCGGTTTCAATAGCCGCACCGACGACACCGTGCTGCGTGACCACGACGGCTATGACAACACCACGATTCACGCCCGCGCCGGCGTCAATTTCACTGACACTTTGCGTGCAGAACTGGTGCATCGTGATGTCAAAGGCGATGCTGATTTTGACGGCTGTTATCTCAGCAATTACAGCTACAGCCACGCATGCCGTTCCACCTATGACCAGAGCGCTTCACGTGCCAGTCTGACTTATAACGACAA
>CANCGR010000252.1 GCA_947377625.1 Gammaproteobacteria bacterium
GCTGAAAAATTACAGCGTCAGTTCCAGGATTATTTTGCAGAAGTCAGAACACTGCAGAAGAAATATGCCGACCGCATAAAGCTCTATGCCGCGTTTGAAACCGAAACCTGGCATGGCTCTGCCTCATATGTGCGCGAGCTGATTGCCGCCACCAAGCCCGATTACATTGTCGGCTCCGTGCATCATGTTGGCGGTATCGGCATTGATGTAAACCGTGAGCTATACGAAGAAGCCAAACGCAAAGCCGGATCAATTGAACATCTGTATTGCCAGTATTTCGATCTGCAATTGGCGATGCTGCAGGACCTCAAGCCTTCGGTGGTTGGCCACTTCGACCTGATCCGCATTTTTGATGATGATTATCTGGATACCTTGGAGTTGCCGTCAGTGTGGTCGCATGTGGAACGCAACCTGAGCTACATCGCAGAACAGGGTTTTATTCTGGATTTCAACTTGCGCGGCTTCGACAAGGCCATCGAACAATATCCGTCGGTGTCGGTGTTGAAGCTGGCGCTGCAGCTCGGCATTGCAATAGTGCCGGGGGATGATTCGCACGGCATCAACTCAGTGAGTCGCAACTTTGAACGCGGTATCGAAGTGCTCAAAAGTCTGGGCCACAATTGCCAGTGGCAACAGCCGATGCTGTTTGACTGGTAGCGCTATTTGCTGATCAAAAACGACAGCACTGTGCCGACAAAAATCACCAACCCCACATAGTTGTTGTGCAGAAACGCTTTGAAGCAAGCATCGCGCTGGCGGTGATAGATCAGCTTTTGCTGATACACAAACAGTGCACCAGCTATCAACAAGCCGACGTAATACCAAGAACCAAGCTCAAAACGCCGACCGGCCAGCAGCAGGGTCCACAAGCACATCACTTGCAGGAAACCGATAATCACGCGATCGGCTTCAGCAAACAGCACCGCAGTGGATTTCACGCCGATGCGCACATCGTCATCGCGATCCACCATCGCATATTCAGTGTCGTAAACCACGGTCCACAATACATTGCCGACATACAACAGCCACGCGTGTGCGGGTAGCGCGCCGGTTTGCGCGGTGAACGCCATCATGCCACCCCACGAAAATGCGGCACCGAGCACCACTTGGGCCAGATGAGTGTGACGCTTCATAAACGGATAAATCAGCGCCAGTGCCAAGCCGCCCAGGCTCATCAGAATGGTGATGCCGTTGGTGAGCAGCACCAAAGCAAAAGCGATGAGGCACAGTGCTGCACAACACAACAAAGCTTCGCGAGGTGTCACTTTACCGGTGGCAAGCGGGCGTTGAGCAGTGCGTTTTACCTGGCCATCAAATTTGCGATCTGCGTAATCATTGATGCAGCAGCCGGCGGCGCGCATGCAAAGGGTGCCGAGCACGAAGATCACTACATTGGCGATGGAAGGCGAACCTTTGCCAGCGATCCACAGACACCACAGCGTCGGCCACAGCAGCAAAAAAATGCCAATCGGCCGGTGCATGCGCATAAGCTGCCAGAAATCCGGGGCGCGCTGATAAAGCACGGGCCAATGGGTTTTAATCGCTGTTTGCAAGGAAGAGAGCAGAGCAAGGTAACCAGGGTGTACGGGGCGCATGTGGCAACTGCAATGAGGAGTTGATGCTGATTATAGTCAGCGCCGGCAAGGCAATGAACCTTGTCGGCGAACCCGTTATCTCTCAGGTTGTGGGCAACGCTTGCATCGTCTTCACCCAACCATCCACCGCCTTGTCGCCGCTTTGCGAGAATGCTCTGGCCAGATGCTGCATCTGGCTTTGCGTGAGCTGGGCTTCCAGTTTGGCGCCAGCCTTGCTCAAGCACAGTTGTTTTACGCGGCGATCGTGCTGGGCGGTTTCCACCTCGATCAAACCCTGCTCGGTCAGTTTACGCAGCGGGGCATTAAGCGCCTGCTTGCTGACGCCGAGGATCTGCAGCAGCTCGTTGATGTTCAAGCTGGGGTTGCGGCCAACGAAATACAGAATGCGGTGATGCACGCGCCCGAGTCCTTTTTCCAGCAGGATCTGGTCGGGCACGGCCGTGAAGGAGCGATAGGCAAAATAAAACAGTTCAATGGCCTGCTGCAGACGCGGGTCTTGAGATTGGTCAACCATATTGACTAATGTTCCCTGGGGCGACTAGACTAGATAGGTAAACATTATTGACCTAATAACGCCGCCACTTCGAGAGCACTCCCATGCCCACTTTGTCGCAACGCATCCAGGACCTGCATGCCTCACCTATCCGTGAAATTCTAGCAGTTATCAGCAAGCCAGGAATGATTTCCTTTGCCGGCGGGCTGCCAGCGCCGGAAAGCTTTCCAGAGCTCGATTTGCGTGCTGTCCCCAGAGACATGCTGCAGTACGGTGCCAGCGAAGGCGAGACCGCGCTGCGCGAACAGATCTGTCTGGATCTGCGCAAGACCGGGCTGCATTGCGATCCTTCGCAAGTGCTGGTGCTGTCCGGTTCGCAGCAGGGCATTGATCTGGTCGGCAAGCTGATGGTCGATAACGGCACCTTGCTGGCGCTGGAAAATCCGACCTATCTGGCAGCGTTGCAAGTGTTCCGGTTTTTCGGCGCCAGGTTTGCATCCCTGGATCGGCAACAGCCAGAAGCATTACTCAAGCAGGCTGACAAACCCGCGCTTTGCTATGTAATCCCGACTTTTCAGAATCCGACCGGCTACTGCTACAGCCAACAGGAGCGGGAAGTGTTGGCAGCCGCCTGCGAACGGCAGGGTGTAGTGTTGTTTGAAGATGACCCCTATCGCGATCTTGTCTATGACAGTTGCGATCGCCAACCGGTTTGTTCGCTGATGCAGTCGGGTCAATGGATATACCAAGGCTCATTCTCCAAAACCATCGCGCCCGGTTTGCGGCTCGGTTATCTGGTGGCATCAAAAGAGCTGCTGCCCTATCTAACCCGACTGAAACAGGCAGCCGACCTGCACAGCAATAGAGTTAGCCAATATCTGATTCTGCAAGCGCTGCAGCATCCGCAACGTATGCAGCGCATCACCGCACTACAAGCCAGCTACCGCAGCAAACGCGATGAGTTTGCTGCGGCCTTGCAACAGCATCTTTCAGAATATGCTCAGTGGGACCTTCCCAAAGGCGGGCTGTTTTTCTGGCTGAAACTACGACAGCACGCCGACACCGGGAAACTGTTGCAGCAAGCGATAGCCAAAGGTGTAGCCTTTATGCCGGGCGAACCCTTTTTCCACACACACCAAGGCCACAGCTACCTGCGGCTGAATTTCAGCCACGCGGATGCGGCGCAAATGCGCAAAGGCATGCAGATTCTGCAAACTGTGAACTGGCACATGCTTTGAGAAAAGCTGCCTATAGTGGGTGGGCCATCACACTATCGGCAGCTTGTTAGGCAGTAATATCCGGCTCGACTGCCAAGAAGAGCTATGCATGAAAACAAAATCATATCTGCTGGCGACCTTGTTATTGTTATCCGGTCTACTGACCGGTTGGCCGGCAATTTCGCTGGCGGTAACCGGCACCGCTATTCCTGAATTCAATTATCCGCTCGTGCACATTCCGCGTGTGGACGTCGAAGGCTATGGCGCGCTCACGGTAGAGCTGCGCCTGCAAGACGCCACCAAGCTGGTGTTCAGCATCGACAGCGAGCAAGCCGCCAACAGCTCCATTGCGCCAGGCGCCAGCTACGATCTCAAAACAGGTGTGATGGTAGTGCCACTGCTAAAAGCCGGCAGCGCCTACTACAACGCCCGCCTGCAAAGCACCACCGGCAACCTGTTTCAGGTGGTGGAGCTCAAGCCAGCCACTCTGGCGGGGCAGAGCAGTTATCAGCAGCAGTGTGCCAATTGCCACGGTGCTGATGGTTTGGGCGGCCCGCTCAAGATCTCAATGAAGAACTGCCGCTGGTGCACCGATGTCAATGTGTTGAGCACCTACATTGCTGGCAATATGCCGTTTGGCGCCGCAGCCAAATGCAGTGGCAGTTGTGCTACCGATGTTGCGAATTTCATTCTCACCGTGTTCAACACCAGCACCGCGCCGCCCGTGGAAAAAACGCTCTCGGCGCTGCAGAGTCTGGCGCCAGTGGATACCTTGCGTAAAGCCAGTCTGCAGTTGGTCAGCCGCCTGCCTACCGCGCAAGAACAACTGTTGGTCACCCAGAACGGTGAAGCCGGCCTGCGCACCGCGCTCAATGGCATGATGACTGAAGCCCCCTTCTTCAATCGCCTCTCGGAAATTTTCAATGACTTCCTGCTGACCAATCGCTATCTCACCAGCAACGGTACCGAAGCTGCCATCAGCCTGATGGGCGACTTTCCCAAAGCCCGCTGGTATGCATCCGACGTGCACGATGCCGTGTTTACCTTCAACCAAACCACCGCTAACGATAGCGTTGCGGCCGAGCCGTTGGAGCTGATCAACTACGTCGTGAAAAACAATTTGCCGGCTACCGAGATGCTGACGGCCAATTACTTTATGGTGAATGGTTATTCAGCCAAAAGTTACGGCATCACCGATGTTGTCTTCAAGGATGAATGGGACCCAAAAGAATTCAAGCCGGCCAAGCTTGCGGGCATTCCGCACGCCGGCATCCTGTCGTCGCTGATGTTCCTGAACCGTTACCCGACCAGTGCCACCAACCGTAATCGCGGGCGTTCACGCGTGGTTTACGATTTGTTTCTGGATGTCGATATTCTCGCGCTCGATGGCGTGCGACCCAACGGCACGGCGGTGGACATCACCCGTGTGGCGCCGACGATGGAAAACCCCGACTGTGTGAAATGCCACAGCTTGCTGGACCCCGTGGCCTCACTGTTTCAGGACTGGAACCTGCGTGGCCGTTTCGCATTGGCGCGCACCTGGTACAAAGACATGTTCCAGGCTGGCTTTGCCGGCACCACGCTGCCGACGGTAAACAAAGACAACAAGCTGCTGTGGTTGAGCCAGCAGCTTGCCAAAGATCCACGCTTTGACGCTGCCATGCTGCGCATCATTCACAAAGGGCTGACCGGGCAAGAGCCGCTGCGCACGCCTTCCTCATCAGCGACTACGGCAGAAGTAGAAGCCTACCAGGCCGAGCACTCCGAGCTGGAAAAAATCAAAGCCGC
>CANCGR010000253.1 GCA_947377625.1 Gammaproteobacteria bacterium
GTAGGCAAGGAAGCCGAAATCCCTGGCGTTCGCCCGAATCGCTTGTATGAGGATCGTTCCCGACTCAGACCGATTTCTCATCAAAAGACCGCCCAAAAATAAAGCCAGGGCAATAACCAGCAATATAATCGAGTAGCCGTGAAAGCCGATGAGTACTTGGATATCCGTCAGAACCACGTTCAGCAGCTTTCTGGCATACGGTATTACCGCCCTCTTGGCGTCATGAGAGTTTGCCAGTCGAACGAAATTGCCTTTAGCCAGGACGCAGCTCAAAACGCCGAGAATCAAGCCACAGTGGACCCGAAGATAAGGAACCCACGAACCACGGTTTTTTCGATATTCGCGAAATGAGATAAACAGAACGAAACTCAAGATCGAAAACGCGAAAACTTCGTGCGTAAAACCGGCGAGGAATCCTAATAGATTGAATAAAAAAATCTTCCGGGAAGTCAGGTAAAGCTCGCGACCAAGAATGGTCCGCGAAAAAATCCAATAGTAGGTGGAGAGAAGAAGAACTGAGACCACGTAAATCGACGTCATCGTCCACATGAGCAGCATATCGATGCTGCCGGCCAGATAGAAAACGACGGCGAACGTCGCGAGGAGAACAGGTGGATAAAGCCAAGGTTCGCTCATCTTTTGGAGGGCCATGCCGAGTATCATCCACACGACCAATGCGAAAAAAATTGATGTACAGAGCGCGGTAAAGTTTGGCCCGACGAGCGTCAGCAGCGGAATCAACGCAAAGCCGACCATCCGCCCTCCGTTGTGTGTATATATGCCCTCCAGATTTTCAGGAATAAGGCTTGAATCGCTGATCAAGGGCCCGAAGGTTTGGGTATTCCCGTCGAGATAAGCCCGGTATCCATGTACGGTCTGATAGAGGACGTCATCGCCCAGAGGTTCACGATAGTACACCGCCAGAAAAGTGAAGCCGATCATCCATATGAGAACCAGGAGGCTGGCTGATTTACGGAACGAGAGCGGGGCCTCTTCAAGCATTGATCGAGCGAATGACAGGATTTTCGAGTTGGGCATCGTTCACTCACTCACTTTCTTTTCATGCCCAAGCGCGGCAACTGCGTACGGCGTGGTATTCACCCATTACTACCGATAACCAGCCCTGCTATTACGAAGGCCAAGCCGATCATTTTGGGCATGGTAAGGGGCTCCTGGAAAAACAAGCTGCTCATAACCATTATCAGAATAAAGGCCAGGCTCATAAACGGGTAAGCATGGGAAAGTTGCAAACGTGTCATTGCAGCCATCCATGCCACAGAGGCAAGCAACGCTGCTGCATAGGCGCTTATGATCCAGGGGTTGAGCAACAGTTGTACCAGAAATTTCAATTTATCTTCTGTTGATGTGGGCAAGGAGCCGGCAAGCGTCACCTGCCACTTTATGATGAGCTGCCCATAAACTGTGAGCAGAACGGTTATGGCGACATAGGTATAGCTCATGGCATTTCCTGACTCAGGACAAGTAAGTTGACTTGGCGACTATGTATAACGGCCGTTTTTTGGTCTCGTCAAAAGTCTTGCCCAGATAGATGCCAATGATCCCGAGCATGCTGATGATAATGCCCCCGATAAAGTACATCGACACAATCAGGCTGCTCCAGCCTTGCACCGGCGAACCGTAAAACCACGAGTGCGACAAAATATAAACGCCGTACAGAAAGGAAAGCGATGACATGACAAAACCGAAGCGGACAGCCAGGCGCAGTGGTTTGTCGGAATGGGCAATGATGGTGTCAGAGGCCAGTTTCCACAATTTGGATAATGTATAGGTTGACTCGCCAGCGGATCGAGCATCGTGTGTGACATTGATGCTGGCAGTAGGAAACCCCATCCAGTTCACCAGCCCGCCAAAGAAGCGCAATTGCTCACGCATTTGCCGGCAGCAGATGACCACTTTGCGCGAAATAATCCGGTAATTGCCTGCATCACCATCGAACTCGGTATCTGCCAGGTAGCTGAACAAACGATAAAAAAACCACGACAACACCCGCTTGAGCAAGGGGTCGCTGCGTTTTCCGCGTTTTGCCAATACTACGTCGTATCCTTCCTGGGCTTTAGCATACAGGTGCGGGATTTCTTCGGGGCGGTCTTGCAGGTCGCAGTCCATGACTACCACCCAGTCGCCATCGCAGTGGTCCAATCCGGCAGTAATGCCGTAATGCTGGCCGAAATTGCGGCTGAACTGGATGCCTTTGACGCGAGAGTCGCGACGATGGAGAGACATAATCATCGGCCAGGAATTGTCGCCACCGCAGTCTTCCACGAGCACGATTTCGTAATCCTGGGTAACCAGTTGGAGATTCACACTCAGGCGTTCAAAAAGTTCTTCGAGGCAATTTTCTGCCTTGTAGACAGGGATCACTACTGATAATGCTGTCATGGCTGTTTGTATGCCTCAACGAGTTGCCGGATTGCCTGAAATCAGGCGGGAGAATTCATCATTGGATAATCAATCATGGAGCATGGTGACAGGGAAACATGTCGCTCTGATCAATCTAACGTAACATTGGTGTATCAATGAAACAACATTTGGCTGGCTGTAAGGTTGACATGAATCGGTCCAATATTTTTGCCCGCCACATCGGTGCAATCGGTCTGCTATCTGGTTGGGTGATTGTGCTGGCGCTTCTGAATCAGAGTTTCTTCAGCGTGTTCGTATTTGCTGCAGAGTTGTTCATTTTCTTTTTTTTGCCAGGCTTCCTTTTGTTGTCGTGGTGGCGGCGGGAAGTTGATGCGCTGACAGGGGTGCTGTGTACGATCATCGGCTTCCAGATGATGGTCTCACTCTATGGGCTGGCCCGATTTGCCGGATCGCCACAGATTTTCTACGTGCTCAGCGGCATATTGTCGTTGTTGGGTGCCTGCCGGCTTTGGCAGCACTGGCGACACTCGCATTCTGCGCCTCCAATGCACAGGACTGGCCGGATTACCGACAGTGCTGTCATCGTGGGGTTGGTAGTCATGCTGGCTGTTGGTTCTTCGTTTATTTTCAGTGGGCGGGTGCTGTCGGAAGGAATGGTCTTCAACGGGCCGATGGCCCGCGACCACATATATCATCTGGCACTCATCGGCAGACTTGCCCATGTGGTTCCCCCGGACAATTTCCTTGCTTCCGGCTATCCGCTGGCGGCCTACCATTTCTTTTCTGACTTGGGCCAATTTCTGCTTGCCAATGACTTGCCCTACCAAACCAATGTGCTTGATGTTTATTACCGGCTATACCCCAGCCTGATTTTTTTTGCGATTGGCTTCCTCACCTACGGGGTCTGTGCAAGGCTTTTTGCTTCGAAAACCGCAGGACTTGTTGGCGTCGCGCTGGTGATCTTCGGTGCCGGCTTTTCATGGATGCCCGGGCTGTTGCAGGTCATCGTGAAAATGGCTGATTGGCCCGCAGCGCAAGAGCGGTTGTTCACGTCATGGACGGATTGGGGCGCAATTGGCAGCTTGTATCCACTGGTGCATCGACCGGCCTACTACCATGGACTGCTCTTCTTGCTGGCTGGTCTTGCCAGCCTTGTTCACAGCCGTAACAACGGTAAAGGCCAGTGGGTAGTCGCCGGACTTGTTTGGGGTTTGATGGCGGGCTTCAATTACACGCTGGCGGCATCCATGGGGATTGCCCTTGTGATCGCAGCACTGGGCTTTGCGGCCGGCCGCCGCTATCAGGCGGCTGCGCGTCTGGCTGTTGGTGCCGGGTGTCTGGCCTTGGCAAGCCTGCCTGCCAATTTTTTCATTCTTGCAAGCGTTGCTGCGGCTACTTCAGATTCCGCTCCCTTCGCTTGGGCACCTGGTGAGTTTGCTACAACGGCCTATGGCTGGATGTTCAATAAACTTGGCTCAGGTGTGCTGGTATCCATCTGCTCAATGATCATGTTGTGTGCGCTTGGCTATGGCCTTGCTGCAGTGGGCATGTTGCGACTGTTTCAACGCAAACTGCGATTTGCCCGTCATGGCGAGATTGCAGCCATACTCGCAGTGCTTTTTCTGCTGTGTGCTACAACAGGTTTCCTGCTCCGCTTTGAAGGCATAGGGGGGGCGGCCAACAACATCATTTTCCTGCAGCCGATTGGCTGGCTGCTTGGTCTGTTTGCCACATACCCCCTCACACGCTGGGTGAGGGGCAAGGCTCCGCTTGTACGTTTGGCCGTGGCTGGTATGTTGCTGATTGGTGCCATCCAGGGCATTGCCAGCTTCAATCTGGGATACCGGATTGTTATTGAACCACCCATGCTGGATGTGCTGACTCGTATCAGACAGGCGTCAGCACCGACAGATGTAATTGCTTTTCTGCCTGATAGCCTGAAGAGTGAGAAGATACTTGGCGGAGAAGCGACTGCAAATAATTTCTATGTTTCAGCATTGACCGGTTTACGATCCTATTTTACGACCGACGGCTACTCGCTTCCCAACGTGCCTGGCGAAGCAGGTCGGCAGGACTATTTCAACCGCAGGCGGCTGCTTAACGATTTGCAGGAAGGGCATGTTGATGACGGGGCTTTCGATACCTTGTATGCCCAAGGAGTGAGATGGGTCATGCTGCCTCGCAAGGTTGATATCCAATCGGATCGTGTTGAACTTTGGCTCAGCGGGCCTGACACTAGCACATTCAAACTGCTGCGCTGAAACAGCCGACTGTAATTAAGGAAAGTATATGGCACAAATTACCAATGGTTTTCGATCTGTATTTTCGAACCCTCTGATATACAGCTTGTTCCAGAAGCTGATGGGCGCACACCGTTTCAGGCAAGAGTTTGTTGCAGAGTTTGTCAGGCCATTTTCCGGATGTTTGGTGCTGGATATAGGCTGTGGTCCTGCCGATATTCTGGCCTATCTTCCTGCAGTGGATTACCGTGGTTTTGACATCAGTAGTGCCTATATAGAGCAAGCCCGCAAGATTTTCGGCAGCAGCGCGAAATTCTATTGTCAGGAGCTGACTGGCTCTGATGTTGAAAAAATGCCGGGGATGGATATCGTACTGGCACTGGGTGTTTTGCATCATTTGGATGATGAGTCAGCTTTGGCGGTTATGCAGTTGGCTTTTCAGGCGCTTAAGCCGGGCGGG
>CANCGR010000254.1 GCA_947377625.1 Gammaproteobacteria bacterium
GCGCGCGACTACCCGGGGCTCTACGTCAATGCCGCGCATGGCTCCAATGGCTTGGCCCGCACACCGATCAGTGCGGCATGGCTGCAAAGCCGCATGAATGGCACACCGGCGCCGCTGGCTGACACATTGGGGGTTTTGCTGGATCCCGCGAGGTTCTGATTGTTGGCGAACAGAGAGCAATCTTAGCTGTTGAAGAAGCCAGTCAGTGCATCAGTCAGATAACCAATATCCTTGGTGCCTGCCAGTTCCCGAATCGAATGCATCGCGAATGTAGGCACGCCGACATCGACGGTGGCAATGCCAAGCTCAGTGGCAATCAACGGACCTATGGTGGAGCCACAGCCCATGTCACTGCGCACGGCGAAAGCCTGCAAGGGCACTGCGGCTGCCTGACACACCTGCCGGAAGCGGGCACTGGTTTCACTGTTGGTGGCGTAACGCTGGTTGGCATTGAATTTCAGCACCGGCCCGCCATTGAGCAAGGGGCCATGTTTGCTGTCGTGTTTGTCGGGGAAATTGGGATGAATGCCGTGGGCATTGTCGACCGATACCAGTGTGCTCTGGCTCAATTGGCGCTGGAAACTTTCGCCACTGCCATCGAGCAGTTTTTCATTGAAGCGGCGCAATACCGACTCCAGGAATGGCCCCGCCGCACCTGCGGCAGTGGCACTGCCCACTTCTTCATGGTCAGTGCAAACCAGCAGGCGATTGGTTGCAGCGGTACTGGCGATAAGGCTTTCCATACCGACATAACAGCTCAGCAAATTATCGAGCCGCGCGGAAGCCAGGAACTCATCGTTAATGCCTATGACTGCCGGTGGATTCACATCGTAAAGGCTGATTTCAAAATCCAGCACTTCCTGCACATCCAGTGCCGGGTGTTCCAGTTTCAATTGCACAGCCAACAGTTCGCGGAAACTCGCTGCCGGCTTGTCGCCAGTTTGCAACAACAAAGGCGGCAAATCTGACTGCGCATTGATACTGCGTTTCTGGTTGACCTCACGATCAAGATGAATCGCCAGACTGGGGATTACCGCTACGGCTTTGCGGAAATCGATCAGCGCATGCTTGAGCTGTTGTTTGCTGTCGAGGTAATGCACACGCCCGGCCAGCGACAAGTCGCGATCGAACCAAGGATTGAGCAAGGCGCCGCCATAGATTTCAACACCCAGCTGGAAATAGCCGTGGCGCGTAAGCTCTGGTTGGGGTTTTACCTTGAGACAGGGGCTGTCGGTGTGGGCTCCCACCATACGCCAGCCGGCTGCCAGTGACTGATCACTGCCGATGCGAAAAGCGATGAGAGAACTTTGATTGCGGGTGACGAAATAACCGCTGCCAGGTTGTAACACCCAGGCAGCGGTTTCATCCAACTGCTGGAATCCTGCGTCCTGCAGCCGGGCCGCCATAGCCGCCACGGCGTGGAAAGGCGTTGGAGCCCCCTGCAGGAAAGCGCAGAGACCCGAATTACTTCTTCTTGGCGCCATCGGCGGCCGGTGATGCGGCTGGTGCTGGTGCTGCTGGAGCTTCAATGGCCAGGAGTTCAACGTCAAACACCAGGACTGAATTCGGCGGGATAGGGCCAGCACCTTGAGCGCCGTAGCCCAATTCTGGTGGAATGACGAAGTGGAATTTGTCGCCGACATTCATCAACTGCACGCCTTCAGTCCAGCCCGGGATTACGCCGTTCAACGGGAACGTGATTGGCTCGCCGCGCGCAATGGAGCTGTCGAACACAGTGCCGTTAACCAGCTTGCCTTCGTAGTGTACTTTCACGGTATCAGAGGCTTTCGGCTTGGCGGCTTTGGCATCTTTGCCTTTGCTCACTACCGAGTATTGCAGGCCGGTAGCGGTGGTTTTCACACCTGCTTCTTTGGCATTTTTGGCAAGGAAATCCTTGCTGGCTTTTTCGGCTACTGCCTGTTGTGCTGCCGCGCGGGTCTGCAATGTGGTTGACAATTGTTCGAGCGCTTTTTTCATGTCGTCGTCAGACATTTTCATTTTGCCGCCGGCCACTGCGTCTTGCAGGCCTTGTACCAAGGACGGCACATCAAGATCTTCTTTCAGACCCTGCGAAGTCAGACTGCCACCAATATTAACGCCAATGCTGTAACTGCCTTTTTGCTTTGGATTCATGTCGGCCTGCGCGTATACGGCAGACGCAACGGAAACAGCCAGAATGGCGCTGGCAATACCATGGAGACGAGACAGTTTCATATAGGATTCCTGTGGTGACAACTGCTCTGATACAGCCGTCTGTTCGTTGATAATAGCGTTGATAAAAGCGTTAAAAACAGGGATAACCAAAAAATACAAGGCGCGCATACTACCGGGAGCCAGTTAGAATTACTACTCCAGCTCCTTTAGGCCATTCAGCTTGTATTCAATGTCCCGGCTTCGCATCTTCCACCCTTTTCCAACCAGGACTGCGCTGTGCAGCGCCCTGCTGTTGCTGGCCTCCTGCAAGAACAGCCACTACACCTATACTTTCAATGACAACGTGGTTTATGCACCCGGGGGTACGAACCAGTCAGTTGCCACTGTACTGCGCGACGCCAACTTGCAGGGCTGCCTTAACCAGCTTATGGAAGCCGGCAAGCTTGTTGAACTGGAAGAGGTAAAGTTGTTGGCCTGCCCCGGCAGTGGCATCAGCTCACTGATTGGTATCGAAAAGCTCACTGGTCTCGAACAGCTTGAACTCAGTGACAACAAGATCTCAGACCTGCGGCCGCTGGAAATGCTGAAGAACTTGCGCGTGATTGGGCTTCGCAACAACCCCCTCAACAGCATTGCGCCGCTGGTGGACATGCAACCTTTGCGCTTTGTTTCACTGCAAGGCGACGATCGTTTGCCCTGCAAGGAAGTGGCGTCTCTCAAAGCCCGCATCGGTAATACCCTGTCCGAGCCGGTTCACTGCGTAGAATAACTCTCGCTCGGCACTCCGCTGTGAAAGCGGAACAGCACATCAGGTGTGCTGATCAATTGCGCTTCCAGCTCGGCAAAGAACTCAATACGCGGCCCGATATCTTCCTGCGCATACTGACGCGCCAAGGCAAGGTAGTCGGCAAAATGGCGGGCTTCCGAACGTAACAGCGATACATAAAATTTTTGCAGCTCGGCGTCCAGCAACGGCGCCACTGCTGCGAAACGCTCACACGAACGCGCTTCCACAAACGCCCCGATGATCAGGATATCGACCAGCCGGGCCGGTTCATGGGTGCGGATATGCTCACGCAAGCCTGTCGCATAACGGGCCGGCCCCAAGTGGGTATAGGGAATGTTGCGGTTGCGCATAAAACCCACGACTTGCTCGAAATGCAGCAGTTCTTCGCGCGCCAGCTGCGACAACTTTTCCAGCAGATCAGGTTTGTCCACATAGCGATACATCATGGTCATCGCATTGGAGGCTGCCTTTTTTTCGCAGTTGGCATGGTCGATCAGCAGGGTGGGGATTTCGCTGATGGCAACTTTGACCCAGGCTTGCGGGGTCGGGCAACGTAGAAAGGCCGCGGCATCAGTCGTCGTCATCGCTACCCACTTCATCGTGCTGATCAGGCAACTGCTCCGGCAAGGACTTGCTGGCACGCACCCCCATGGCTTTCAGTTTTTCGGCACGACTTACCAGGTTGCCGCGACCGCTAAGCAGTTTGTTATGCGCTGAATTCCACGCATCCTGGGTTTGGCCGATGCGCTCACCGATCTTGTCGAGATCGTGGGCAAAGGCCGCAAACTTGTCGTACAGCAAGCCAGCCTGACGTGCAATTTCGAGCGCATGTTTGTTCTGGTATTCGTAGCGCCAGATGTTGTGGATGGTTCTGAGCGTAGCCAACAGCGTGGATGGCCCGACCAGAATAATGTTGTGATCAAAGGCTTCGGTGAAAAGTGTTTCGTCATGCTGCACTGCCAGCGTGAAGGCAGCTTCTACCGGCAGGAACAGCAGCACATAATCAAGGCTGCGAATGCCCGCCAGATTCTGGTAGTTCTTGCTGGTGAGATTCTTGATATGACCACGGATCGAGGCAATGTGCTGCTTGAGCAACAATGCGCGCTCTTCGTCTTCCTGACTGGAGAAATAAGCCTGATAGGCGGTAAGCGACACTTTTGAATCGATGACGACGTCCTTGTTTTCCGGCAAATGCACAATCACATCCGGCTGCCATTTCTTGCCGTCTTCATCCTTGAGACTGACCTGCACTTCGTATTCGCGCCCCTTCTCGAGACCGGATTTTTCCAGCACACGTTCAAGGATCACTTCACCCCAGGTGCCCTGGGTTTTGCTTTCGCCTTTCAGTGCATTGGTAAGACGAGTGGCATCAGCGCTGATACGGGTATTGAGTTCGAGCAGCGCCTTGATTTCTTTCTCAAGCGAAAAGCGCTGCTTGGCTTCCTTGTCGTAAGTGTCATCCACTTTCTTTTCGAAATGCTGCAGTCGCTCGCCAAGTGGCTGCAACAACTGCGTCAAATGCTCTTGGCTGGCTTCGCGAAACAGTTTGCCTTTGTGTTCAAGAATGTCGCCAGCCAGCTGACGGAATTCGAGCGTCATCTGCTCACGAGCTTGTAACAACAGCTGCATTTTCTCGTGATGGTTTTGCCGTTCGGCATGCAGATTGCTTTCGAGGCGCGCTTGCTGTTCGCGCAATTGCTGGGTGGTTTGCATCTGCTGATCGAGCTGCCCTTCCAGCACGGAACCGCGCTGCTGCGTCATTTGCAGTTCGGTTTCGCGGGCCACCAGTTTGGAAGCCTGCTCGCCGACCGTGGTTTGCAGTTCAGCCAGACGTTTGTCTTTGCGGCTATGCAGAACCCAGCTGGTGATCAGTGCAGGAGTGAGTAGCCCCAACAGGGCCAGCATGACGAACGTTGCGTTCACATTCCGGTTCCTGTTGTCGCTCCTGTTGTCATCGGGGTGTTATTCCGGCAAGCGGGAAAAATCCACTCCCAGGCGTTCCCCCACTTCTTTGTAGGCTTCGATCACATCGCCGAGATCCTGACGGAAGCGATCTTTGTCCATTTTCTTGCGAGTGGCCTTGTCCCAGATACGGCAGCCATCAGGGCTGAACTCATCGCCCAACAACACC
>CANCGR010000255.1 GCA_947377625.1 Gammaproteobacteria bacterium
GTGGCGGCTCGTTGTAGAGTGCGGTACCGAACAGAATATCCCAGATCGGCAACGCCTGGCTGAAGTTGCAGTTATGCAAATTCGGGCGCGCGGGATCAACGATCATGTGATGCAGCCGGTGAAATTTGGGGCCAACCAATACCTTTTCAAAAACGGGACCAAAGCTGATGCGCACGTTGGCGTGCGAGAAGTTCTGCACCAGCTCGCCGCACAGCATCAGCAGCGCAAACTCGTTGGCGGCAACACCGACCACCAAGCCCACTGCCGCCAGAATCAGCGCTTCAATCAGACCGGCGGCATAGCTGTCACGGTCATTGGTCCAGCAACTGACATGGCGCTGGCTGTGATGCAAGCTGTGCAGCGCCCAGAACCACGGAATCAAATGCTGTGCGCGATGCATCCAGTAATAAACAAAATCGTAGATAAGGTAATAGGCCAGAAACAGCAGCAAGGGATGCTGGCCGAGTATTGGAAAACTTTGCGTGAGGTTGATCAGCGGTTCGCTGGCCGGGTCGGAGGATGTGGTATCGCCACCGAGGTAGTGAATGAGCGGATTGAGCACCAGATACGTGAACAACGGTAGCAAGCCCAACAGAATGACGAGCGTGTATTGCACGTCAATCCAGGTGGCTTTGCGATCTTGCCAGCGCTCGGCCGGGATGAGACTTTCCAGCGGGCGAAAAATCAGCGCAATAATTGCGAGCTGCAGCAAGCCCAACAACATTGCTTCGGCAATTGCTTTGGGGTCACCGCTGAGTTGCAGCACATGCAATGCTGAAAAAACAGGGACTACCACGTGGGCGCTGAGCCAGGAGACGGCAAGCTCCCAGAGTTGTACAAGTGCGGAAAAATTCATGAACGGTAATAGTTGGAATATTAAACGTGCTTGCCAGTAAGTAACGCCACAACATTATATATCGGTGCATCGCGCCAGAGGTAGCGACGTAGCTGCCCGCTGCGGCACGTCTTGCAGGCGTTGTGTTTAGCGCCCCTGCAGTGCGGGCGCCAATCGGGTAATTGATTCCATCATGTCCTTCTGCTGAGTCACGTAATCTTCCAGGGCCGACATTTGGGTTTTGTCGAGCGTGCCGTCGGTTTTTATTTTTTGCAAAGCATTGTCGAGTGGTTGCGTCATGACACCGTTTGCGCTGATAGGATTTTGACCGCCGGCCCCGGCCAATAAAATTCCTGATTGCGGGCGAATTTTTGCTGTTTCATCGGTCAGTATTTTGGCAACGTATTTTCTGGAATCTGCACTCAGCCCCGGCGCATTTCTTTCCAGATCTGATTCGCGCGCTTGCAGGGCTTTGGTGGCTGCACGCGTGTCTTTGGTGGCTTCGTATTGATCGAACGCGGTCATTTCTTCTTTGTAAAGGTAGCCAGACAGCGACTCCCGCAATTTGCCGTCAATGTCTTTGGCCGCCGCGGCGTATTCCGCCTGGCTCATCTGGCCGGCTGCCACTTTAAGTTGCAGATCGGTTTTCTGCTCGGCGGCATTGGCAAAAATTTGCGACAGCGATTCTTTCTCTGCCGCAGAAAGATGCAGGCCGCGGATGAAATCTCCGTAAGTGTTGTTCACCATCATTTTCGACATCATTTTTGAAGTGGCTTGTCGCATTTCCGGTGAGCCCATGATTCCGCGAATTCGCTCCTGGATATTTTGCGGCGGCGCATTGGCGACGGCCGGTGCAGTGGCGCTGCTGCTATTGCCGGCAACAGTGCCTTGATTGGCACTTTGGCTTTGTGCCGCACTCAGCTGGGAATTCAAGGTGGCAACGGTCTTCTGCAGTTGCGCAATGGTGTCCTGGCTGATTTGCAGCGAGGCAGTCTGTGATTTTCTGAGCAGGCTTATTTCATCTTCATAAGTGTTTTGCGCTTGAATCTGGTAAATCACCAGGCCGGCAATGACGACGCCCAGCGCAATGCTGGTGTATTTGTTGTTTAAACTCATGACCGGTGCTCCCTGTTGGTTTTATGTGCTGCTGTTGCCGCTGCCTGCGCAAGCCAAACTACCGCGTACATAGTGGACGCACAATCCTGAATTCAACCTGACTACCTGAATTATTGTTCGTGCCCGAGGCTACGCGTGAAGCGTTCACCAAAATCGGTATTGGCAACCGAGGTGGCAGCAACATGCAACAGCGCGTAAATGACCAGGGCAGTGAGTGTGGCCTTGTGGAACTTTTTCAAACTCAGCCAGTCATTCAGCAGGATGGCGGCGAGCAGCAGCAACAGTGCAATATCAACAAAGGGCCCGCCTTCGCCACCAAAAAACGCCAGACGCGACAACCGCCCCAGTGCCGGATTGACGATGACCAATGCGGCCAGCAGCACCAGCCGTTTGTGAATGTCGAAGCGGCTGCGAAAAATAACGGCGCCGCCCAGCAAAGTGGCAAAGGTAAGCAAGTCGGCAATGCTGATCCACACTTCATGGCTGATGAATGCAAGGTAGGTAATGCCTGAGCCAAGGTCGGGATCAGCCGCTTCAATGGTGGTGTCAAAAGTGATGCCCTGGCTGAGGTCATGGGATACCACGCCCAGGCCAGCCATAAGGCCGCCGATCACTACCAGCAAACCATAAGCTGCTCCCACATAACCCAGCTGGCGATGCAGCACGGGCTTGTTGCAGTTGATCAGCCAGGCTTGCGCCACCAGCCACACAAACCAGCCGGTGATAAAGGCACCGTGCAAGTACAAGTAGGGCAGCAAGGGGGGCTGATCAAAAGCAAAGCGCAGATAAAGCGACGGCGCAAAACCAATGAGCACGATGGCAAGCAGCACAGCGCAGTACGCAAAAAAGAACGGGTTTCTGCGACGTCTTTGACTGCCGTTGTCGGCGTTTCTTATGTTCATTGACGCGCTTTGAGCATTGCTATCACGACTACTGTCGATATCAGCAGCCACGACACGAAAGGAACCACCAGAAACAAAAATGCGCGCGGTGCCGCTGCAGCTGGCAAGGTAATGACCGCGTAGATGATCAACGTTGCTGTTGTGACAGCCAGTGTCGTCCACGCCAGTGCAGTGCTGACAGAAGCCGGCCAACGCTTGGCAGCCAGGTTCGCCAAACCGAGTACAACGAACGGCGACAACACCCAAAGCACCAGCAGCGCCAACAGCAAGCGCGGGCTATTGTGCCCGGCCAGCAGCATCAAGCCACCCGCGCCAACGGCGCCGGTTATTGATGCAGCCAGAGCTACCGGGTGCAACCAACCATGTTCGCGGTGAACAGAATTTTCCATATTGCGTTTCACTTGGGTCATTCATGCAGTGGCAGTCAGGCTGCTGCCTGATGTGTCCTGCAAGCTACTTATTTATTACATGAAAAGCAAAAACCCGTTGGCAAAATACACCAAACCAATGCCGCCTACCGGCAATGCGAAGAACCATATTTTTTTCCTTTTGAACAAGCCCGCTACCGACGACAGCAAAATGGATATTTGCAGGAAAATAACCGCCATGCCGAAGGGTTGGCCATGTTTCTGCGCATCATCACGGCTTTGTTCGAAAGCTTTAGCGTCTTTTTCAATGTCGGCTTTCTGGTTAATGTATTTTTCTATGTTTTTTTGGCTGATCTCAAGCGAGGCTTTGTATTTATCCAGCAGCGCTTCATCCACCGGTTTGTTCAATGAGTTGATTTGCAGTTCGATATTTTCCTTCTGGATAACATACAAGCTCTCCCGAATGCTCTTTGCCTGATAGAAATTCCATTGATCAGAAGCCTGTTCCTGGCTGATGAGGCTTCTGGTGGAATAACCGCCACCTTTGAAGGTGGACAAGGTCGCACATACCGCAAAAATAACGGTGGTCAGGGCCAGATAGTCCATCCAGGGTTCTTTGTTTTCTTGAGCCATGCAAAAACTCCGTAACTTTAAATCGACAAGTTGCGTATTACATTGCTACTCAATCTTGAAGCGCAATTGTCCTGAGCGTTCTTGACGCAGACGTGATGGGTCTTTGCGGATGGCAGCGCGCAACTGTGCCGAACTTAGCGGCTGACGATAATAGACACCCACCGCATTGGCATAGGCGGGCAGCGTCAAACAGAAATTGGCAGCCCATTGTTTGCGCACGCTCTTGTCGTGCACAAATGCGGTTTCACGCAGTTGTTTGCGTGAGAGCGTATTGATCACCATGGCGCCGTCGTTGCTCACCAGGCGCCCAAGTGCATTGCACCAGACGCGATCTGCTGCGAATGAACGGTCGGGCGCGCCATCGCCGCCAAACAAATCTTCAATGACCAGATCAAAGGGCTGGCCCTGGTATTGCTCGACAAACTCGCGGGCATCACCTTCCACCAATGTGATGCCTTTGCCTTTAAGGCCGAAGAAGCGTTTCGCCAGTTGCAGATGCACCGGGTTCAATTCCACGCCGGTGACATGCACGCCCGGGCACCAGTGGCGCAGCAGGTGAATGGCCGCACCGCCACCGACGCCCAGCAGCAATACGCGTTTTACCTGCGGCAAGGCCAGTGCGGGCAATGCCAGCAAGTCCCACACGCCGCGCGTCAGTTTGTGCTCGGGATGGTACTGGGTATGCATGACGCGATTGGTATACAAGCGCAGGCTGCGCCCGGCGTTGCGAATTTCGTAACGCACGCCATCGATCTTCCGGGAAAAAACTACTGCCATAACCATGCTCCGCCAAAGCCGGTGAGTTTAGACGCTGCGGCAGTGGCAGGCCAGCTTGGTCAGCTGCGCCGGTATCAAGCCCTCATTATTTTTACCCGGCGCAATGTTGTTTGGCGTACATAAGTTTGCGTTCACTTTATTTACCTTGCTCTGGCCTGCATCAACGGGCACATCGCACACCAGACCAAAGGAAACACACTATGACCAACGCAGACAAAGACCAGGCAATGGGCAAGTTTCATGAAGTGAAAGGCAAGCTGAAAGAAGCGGCAGGGGTAGTGCTGGACAACCCGAAACTGGAAGCCGAAGGCGCCAACGAAAAAGTCATTGGCAAGATTCAAAACAAGGTAGGCCAGATCGAGAAAGTTCTCGAAAAATAATCACTGATTGATAACAGGAAACCGCAATGAAAAATAACTACCCAACCAAAGT
>CANCGR010000256.1 GCA_947377625.1 Gammaproteobacteria bacterium
GCAGGTTTGCTACAGGAAAAAGCGAGGCAATTTGCAGCAAATATGCAAGCTGTCGCCGTTGGTGCGATGGAGCATAAAACAGCTCTTGATTCATAACAAGGACAGCCCAAGCTCATGGCCTGATACTGGCATCTGATCTATACTCAAACAGCATCCAGCAACAACACTTTGGCGTAGTTTTCATGTTGAATCGTAGAAATTTTTTGCAGTATTCCACGCTGGCCGGCAGCGCCGCACTATTGCCTGCTGCGCTGATGCAAACAGTGCTGGCCCAGACTGGCGCACTCAAAGTGCAAACCCTGCAGCCCAATGTCTCGCTGGTCAGCGGTGGCGCCTGCAACGTATTGGTCGCCAAGGCAGCCAACGGCGATCTGCTGGTAGTCGATGGCGGCCTCAAGGCAGGCGCCAAAGAACTGCGTCGCACCATTGAAACCAGCATGGGCAGCACCCGATTTGCCACCTTGATCAACACGCACTGGCATCCTGAGCAAACCGGCCTCAACGAATTACTCGGCAACAAGAGCACCCGCATCTTTGCGCACGAGAACACGCGCGAGTGGCTCAGCACTTCCATAAAACGTCTGCTGGAAGACAAGGTTTACCAACCGCTGCCGGAATCGGCACGCCCCAACGATGTGTTCTACAACTACGGCGATTTCATGCACGGCGCCAGCAAGGTCGAATTCGGCTATCTACGCCAGGCTCATACTGATGGCGACATGTACGTGTATCTGCCCGAAGCCAATGTTCTGCATGCCGGTGGCGTGCTTGCCACCGATGGTTGGCCTTTCCTCGACTGGTGGACTGGCGGCTGGATGGGCGGTTTGGTCGACGGCATGGAAACCCTGTTAAGCATAGCCAACAACGGCACGCTGATTATTCCGGCCACTGGCCAGCCGATTACCCGCGCTGAGTTGCAGGTGCAGCGCGACATGTACGCCAAAATCTTCGACTCGGTGCGTGGCATGTTCCAGAAAGCCAACACGGTGGAACAAACCGTAGCGGCCAAACCCGCCAAGGATTGGGAAGCCAAATACGGCTCCGCCGATGCGTTCATTACGCTGGCGCATTGGAGTCTGATTCCGCACCTGACACCAGATGCGTGAGAACAATGATCATTAATTGCTACAAAAAATGTCACAACAAACTGTATTCAGTAACAAGGTAACCGCAATGCGCAGCATCCATACACGGCAACTCCTTCCTTCGCTCAAATCCTGCCTGCACACTGCAGTGGTAGCGGCAGTGCTGGCGTTAACCTGCGGCAGCGCCCAGGCTCAGCAAACGCCCAAGCACGACTTTGAAGCACTCAAGAAAGCTGACAGTTTCTGGGGCTACTTCAAGGAATACTGCACCGATTGCCATAACAGTGATGATTTCTCCGGCGGTATCGATTTCACTGATGCCAAAGCCACTGATGTGCTGCAGACCCCGGAACTGTTCGAGAAAGTATTGGTAAAACTGCGCGGCCGCATGATGCCGCCGCCCAATCACGTGCGCCCTGACGAAAGCAAGACCGACGCGTTTGTGGGCTGGATGGAAAGTTATCTTGATGAAGCCGGCAAAGGCCACGAGAACCCCTCCCACATCGCCATTCACCGTCTCAATCGCAAGGAATACGCCAACACTGTGCGTGACCTGTTCGGCATCAAGGTCGATGCCACCCAGCTGTTACCGCAGGATTCCAACAGTGGTGGTTTTGACAACGTGGCAGAGGCTTTGTCGGTATCGCCTACCTT
Source organism: Gammaproteobacteria bacterium (assembly GCA_947377625.1). Taxonomy (GTDB): domain Bacteria; phylum Pseudomonadota; class Gammaproteobacteria; order Pseudomonadales; family Pseudohongiellaceae; genus CAILUG01. The sequence continues at coordinate 1,740 of CANCGR010000256.1, forward strand.
CATCGATCAATATATTTCGGCGGCCCGCAAGATCAGTGAGCAAGTAGTCGGCGATCCGATCCCTACGCTGGGCAGCCAGGTCTATACACCCAAAGAAACCATCCCGGTGCGCGCTGAAGGCGGTGGTTATCAGCAATTCCATGTCGATGGTCTGCCGCTGGGCACGCGCGGTGGCATGCTGATTGATCACTGGTTCGCCGCTGATGGTGAATATGCCGTGAATGTCGGTGACTTCAACCTGTTTGCGTGGATGTACAACATTGAGTTTGAGAACAAGATGATTGTCACCGTCGACGGCGAAAAAGTTTATGAAACCATTGTCGGTGGTGACAAGGACCGCATTGCGCTCGATCTCAAGCAAGGCCCGCCGATGGATGACATCAACGGCCGTACCAAGAACATCCGCTTCAAGACCACCGCTGGCCCGCACAAAGTCGGCGTCGCGTTTGTACGCAGATCCTTCGCCGAATCCGATGATCAATTGCAGCACCAGATTCCAGGCGCCGTACAAGACCGCATCCTGCAGGTGCCGTCGGTGGAAATTCGCGGCCCCTTCACAGTGACCGGCATGAGCGAAACGCCTTCGCGCGAACGGCTCTATAGCTGTGTTCCTACCAAGAAAGATGAAGAAGTCGAATGCGGCAGACAAATCATTGCACAAACGGCTACCCGTGCTTATCGCCGTCCGCTGACTGACGATGACATGCAACCGCTGATGAAGTTCTTCAATAGCGGTCGTGATGAAAGCGGCTTCGATGAAGGCATGCGTCGTGCGCTCACCCGCATGCTGGCCAGTCCCAACTTCCTGTATCGCGCTGAATTGACGCCCGCCAACAGCAAGCCCGGCGACATCTACACGCTCAACAGCATCGACCTTGCCTCACGTTTGTCGTTCTTCCTGTGGAGCAGTATCCCCGATGACAAACTGTTGCAGCTGGCAGTGGACAACAAACTGCAAGACAAAAAAGTGCTGGAATCGGAAATCAAGCGCATGCTGGCGGATCCCCGCTCCAAAGCGCTGGCAGAAAATTTTGCCTATCAATGGCTAAAGCTGAGCAAACTCGACGAGCTGAATCCTGATCCGTCCATCTTTCCCTATGCCTCCGGTGCCGGCGATTTGCGCCCTGACTTCAAACAGGAGCTGAGCCAGTTCATCGACAGTATCTTCCGCGAAGACCAGAACGTACTGCGTCTGCTCGACGCCAACTACACGTTCCTGAACGAAAGACTGGCACTGCATTACGGCATCAAGGACGTCAAAGGTGATCGCTTCCGCCGCGTGCAACTGACCGACAGCAACCGCTGGGGCCTGCTCGGCAAAGGCGGCGTGTTGATGGTGACTGCGTACCCCAACCGCACCAGCCCGGTACTGCGCGGTGCGTGGATTCTGGAAGTCATTATGGGTGCGCCGCCGCCAAACCCGCCTGCCAACGTGCCGGCTTTGAAAGAAAACGAAAAAGGCAAAGTGGCGACCACTGTACGTGAGCGACTTGAGCAGCATCGCGCCAACCCGGTGTGTTTCTCGTGCCATTCAGTCATGGACCCGCTCGGTTTTGCACTCGACAACTTCGATGCCGTGGGCCGCTGGCGCGACATTGATCGTTTCAGCCGCGCCACCGTTGATGCCTCCGGTGTAATGCCAAACGGTTCCACCGTGAAAAGTCCGGGCGACTTGCGCAAAGCCTTGCTGTCACGTCCAAATAACTTCGTACAAGGTCTGGCTGACAAGCTGATGATCTATGCACTTGGTCGCACACTGGATGCACGCGACATGCCGGTGGTGCGCGAGGTGGTGCGTGATGCTGCTGCGCAGAATTATCGTTTCACGACGATGATCACCAGCATCATTGAAAGTGATTTGTTTCTGAAGAATACCGTGCCGGTTCCAACGATTGCTGCGTTGGCCGACAACAGCACTCCATCCCACTAAAGACGAGGATAGCCCCATGTTCATTACCAAGAAGCACCTGTCACGTCGTACCTTGCTGCGTGGTTTGGGAACCGGCATCGCCCTGCCCCTGCTGGATGCGATGATTCCCGCCTCAACTGCTTGGGCGCAAACTGCTGCCAAGCCGCAGTCGCGTATGGGTTTCGTGTTTTTCCCGCATGGTGCTGTCATGAAAAACTGGGTGCCAGCCGCTACTGGCAGGGATTTCCAGATCGGTGAAATTCTCAAGCCGGCCGAAAAATTCAAAAACAAAATGACCATCGTCTCCGGCCTGCGCAACAAACCGGCCGAGAGCAATGATCCGCACGGCATCATCGCTGGCACCTGGCTGCGCTGCGTATCGCCGAAAGACAATGATCCCAACAAGGGCGTCACCTGCGACCAGATCGCCGCCCGCCAGATCGGCAAGAGCACCACCTTCCAGTCAATCGAAGTGGGCACGCCCGACAGCGGCCCGTGTGCCCCGGGCTTTTCTTGTGCTTACGGCAGTTCGCTGGCATTCCGCACGCCGCATGAAGGACTGCCGATTGAAAACAATCCGCGCAAACTGTTCTATCAATTGTTCGGCATGGGTGACGATGCCAAGGAACGTGCGGCCATCGTCAACCAGAACGGTAGCATCCTCGATTCCGTAATGAGTGAAGCTTCATCACTGCAACGCAAACTCGGCGCCACCGACAGCGCCATGGTGAGCAACTACCTTGAATCCGTGCGCGAGATCGAACAGCGCATTGCCAAAATGCAAAAGCAGGATCTCAGCCAGGTCGACATTCCGACTGCGCCGGTCGGTATTCCGGCTTCCTTTGAAGATCATCTGAAAGCCTTGTTTGATTTGGTCGCGCTGTCGTTCCAGGTCAACCTGACCCATGTGTCCACCTTCATGATGGAAAAGGAAGTCAGCATGCGTACCTACACCAGCATCGGTGTTGCTGAAGCCTTCCATCCGCTGTCACACCACGGTGAAGACCCCGACAAAATGGCCAAGCTGACTTTGGTGCAGGCTTATCACACCAAAGTATTCAGCTACTTCCTCGAAAAACTGGATGGCATGAAAGAAGGCAACGGCAGCGTGCTCGATAACTCGATCATTCTGTTCGGTGCCAACATGAGCAACAGCGACAAACACAACAATGATCCACTGCCCAGCGCAGTGTTCGGATTGGGTGGCGGCACCATCAAAGGCGGCCAGCACCTGCACTACAAACAAGACACTCCACACGCCAACCTGCTGCTGACCTTGCTGCACAGAGCCGGTGTGAATGAACAAAGTTTCGGTGACAGCACCGGCGAATTGTCTGAAGTGTAAATGCGCGCGAACCAACGGGAGACACGCATGAAATTGAAGTTATTGGCAGG
>CANCGR010000257.1 GCA_947377625.1 Gammaproteobacteria bacterium
ATTGGTGGGCAGTGCGTGATTCTGCGCAAACTGCTGTGAGTAAGGAGTCTGCCAGCAGTCGCCGCGTAAGGCTTGTGGCCGTGGGCACTATCGATGGGTTGACGTTGCAGATCCCCGCGCACTGGCATTATCAATCCGGGCTGGCTGGCACCACGCAGCAAGATGCGCAGCTGGTGCTCGGCAAATTCACTGACAAGGCTGAGTTGGTGTTTGACCTTGATGCGGTAAAGCCTTGACCATGCCTGCACGGCAATAGCTGCAAGATAATCACAGGAGAATGAGCATGAATCTGCATTACCAGTTTTTCCCACGCATGAAGAGCAGCCTCAGTATGTTGGCACTGATGATGGCTACTGGTTGGGCAGCAGCGCAGAGCGCGCCACCCGCTACTGTCATCATCCCTGGCACTCGCATCTTTCCTGAAAGCCTGACTTCCACCAAAGACGGCACTGTCATCTTCGGCAGCATTGGCACTGGCATCATCTTTCGCGCCGCACCCAATACGGTAATGGCCGCTGCGTGGATACGTCCCGCCGCCGACGGGCCGCAGGGCGTGTTTGGCGTGCTGGCCGATGATGCCAGCTCTACGTTGTGGGCCTGTTACGGCACACCGGGCCGCACGCCTGGCACAACACCGCCGCCTTCCACACTCTATGCCTACGATCTGGTGAGCGGCGCGCCCAAAGGTCGTTACCCGCTGCCCACCGAAGGCGCTTTCTGCAACGACATCGCAGTGGCTGCCGACGGCACCGTCTATGCGGCTGACACCACCAACATGGAAGTGGCGCGCTTGGTCAAAGGCGGACAGGCACTGGAACTGTGGGCCGGCAATGGTGTGTTCGGCCCCAAAGGCGGTGGTGTGGATGGCATCGCCATCGTGGGCGGCAGAGTGATGGTGAATACGCTGGTGACCAGCAAAATATTTGCAGTAACGGTGGCGCCCAATGGCAGCGCCGGTAAAACCACCGAGCTCACACTTGATCGCGCCATCGAACGCCCCGATGGCATGCGCAGCTACGGCGTCAGTGATTTGCTGGTGGTGGAAGGCGGCAGTGGCGGACGTTTGTCACGCATCACCGTTGCCGGTGACAGCGGCAAGGTAACGACGCTCAAGGCCGGCTATCCCGATGGCCCGGTAGCCGTCACCGTGGTTGGCACTACCGCCTATGTACTGGAAGGACAGCTGGCCGGCATGCGCGCGCAGCCTGACGCGACCACGCCACCCAAACCATTTCAGGCGACTGCAGTATCGCTCACGCAACCTTGAGAAATGGGTTTAAGCGGCGCCCGGTTAAGGCACCAAAAGCCGGGCAGGGCAGCGAACAGGAAAAACAACAGCACTGCAAGTTGCAGGGTAAGCGTGGACGTCTGTGGGAAACTGTAGTCCGGGCCTGCAAAAAAATTATCGACACTGCCGGCGGCATTGATCAACGCATGCAGCACGACGGCTGGCCACAGGCTGCGGCAATAGGCCACCAGTCCCGCGAAACCAAAACCAATGCAGGTGGCCCAGCTGCATTGATACAACACGTGGCTGAGATCACTTCTGTGCAGATTGCCCATGTGCAGCAGACCAAACAGCAAGGCCTGCACGGCGGCTGCTTTGAACACGCCGCGACGAGTCGATCCCCAGGCCCGATAAAGCAGGTAGAAGCACGCACCACGAAACCATAGTTCTTCCAGAAAGCCGGTGGCCATGGCTTGGCAGAGCCAGTCAATGAAGTGGCTGGCGGTGAACACCAACGCCGCAACATTCACTTGATCCAGCAGCAAGTTGGTCAACACCAGCACGGCCATCACTGCGCTCACTGCCCACCAGTGCCTGCCCCAATCTTGCGGCCGTGTATCAATACCTGCTGCTCGGCTGGCGCCGCTGCTGACCAAAACCAACAATAGCAGCAAGCCGGTTAGCGACATGGCACTGGTTTGCGCCAGTGCCCGCGCGCCGATCAACGCCGCAATCGTGGCAAAAAAAGTGAAGGTGGTGACTGATACCAGCACGATGACAATAAGCACACTGGCCAGCGGCTGTCTGTTCAACAGGTACCGGATAAATTTCATGGCATGGCTCCTGGCAAAATCCGATCAAGGAGTGGCTATGCTGGAAGCAATGCGGGAGGAATGCGTCCGGAATCCGGATTTCGCACTATTGCGGGGGGAGGTTCTTGATAAATTGCGTCGGCGTCATGCCGACTTCACGCTTGAATACCGCATTGAACGTGGATTTGGAATTGAAGCCCGCCGCAAACGCCAGCTCCAACAACGTGGTTGCGCTAACCTGCGCCGACGCAAGCTGCTGCTTCACCTCAGCCACACGCAGCCGATTGATATATTCATTGAAGTTCTGGCCGCTGCCGAGATTGATGGCCCAGGAAATGTCTTTCATCTGCAGCCCGGTTTCCCTGGCGATATCCTCGACGGTCAAGCGCGGTTGCCGGTACAGCTGCTTGCCCGCAATCACGGTTTCAAGGCCGGCAAAGATATGCGGCGCTTCGGCGTTTTCCCTGGTCTTGCTGTCTTCAGTGGGCCGTTGCTGCTCTTGCTCATAGGCCACCATGTCGTCATACAAGCGCGGCTGCTTCAGCACCTTGAACAACATGAAACAGCACAGCGCAAACAGGAACGTTATGTCAAAGCTGAACCAAAGCATGGCGATGGCAGGGAAGTGCTGCAGTCGCGGCTGCATATTCAGCCGCATCAGGCTGATCAGCACCTGTGTTGCCAACAGGCAGAACACCGTCACTACCCAGCGAAGCTCGAGCTCGTCCGCATCGGCCCTAAAAGTTCTGGCCATGGTGTGATAGTGCTGCAGCAGTCGCAACGAAACCGCGAGGTAGGCAAGCTGGCTCATCGACCCCAGGATAACGACGAACTGTGGGTCAATGGTCAGCGGCAGTGCCATCAGCATCGGCAGTAAATGCCGGTAAAGCTGCCAGCCGCGCAGTGGTGTTGCGTTCACCATGGCGCGCATAAACAGATAGAGCAGTGGGCCTTTGCCCAGCGTGAACACCGGCGTAAGCAGAAATATGCCGGTAAATTGCCGGTGATAGGCTTCCGTGATATTCAGCAGCATCAGCACTGACTGAAACAAAAAGAATACGGCCAGCGGGCGATAGCGCGGCAGATGCCAGATCAACAGCGCGGCAAAGCCCGCCATAAAACTGAACACCAGCTCGACGTCGTTGGCGTAGAGGGAAAACAACTGCAGCATGGATTGATGCTCATTCACTTGCTGCCACACGTGGCGAGGACGCCAGTCACAAAGTCGGACTTGCCGTGCATATAAGACTCGCGATTGCGGGGAAACTGCAGCGCCCATCGCACATCGTAGTCAATGAGAGTGACCGCCCCGCTTTCCAGACCCAAGGCAGCATGATTCATTGTTTACAGGTAACAAATGAAATTGAATTTGTTGCCGTCAAGATCGCGGAAATAGGCAGCATACAAGGTGTCGCCGCGCAGCCCCGGCTCACCCTCGCTGGTGCCGCCGAGGGCGAGCGCCTGCGCGTAAAGACTGTCGACCTTGTCTTTGCTGTCAATGCCAAACGACACCATGGAGCCGTTGCCAACGGTGGCGGCGTTTTTGTCGTAGGGCCTGGCGACAATGAACATCGGGGTGCCAATGCCCCAGCCCCAGCCAGCGGATGCTTCAGATTCGTAGACTTTGGTTGCGCCCATGGCGTCCATCAGCGCAGCAAAGAACTTCACGGCTCTGGCCAGGTCGTTGGTACCTACCATCAAATAGCTGATCATCGATTCTCTCTCCTGTGAGCAATCCTGGTAAACATAATGGAAGCTGACGCGTTAAGGTATGGTGCCGCCGTGCTTTGCACTACGATAGCGCATGTGTAATGACAAGCGGCAAGCATCATAGCTGGCAACAGGTAAATTCATGACAAATTCCATAGCCGGCTCCGGGCCGGGTCGATCACGCGGCAAGGTTTGGTTTATCGGGGGCCTTGCGCTCGCCGCAGTGTTGGGTGGCTATTGGTATCAAAACCGCCCTGACGCCGGCAATGCTGCTGCGCGTGGCAACAACAATAATGCCGCGCCGGTACGCGTCGCCAAAATTGAAAGGCGCAACATGGCGGTAATTGATCGCAGCCTTGGCACCGTGCTGGCCAATACGCTGGTGCAGGTCTCGGCCCGTGTGCAAGGCACACTGGAAAAGGCGATGTTCAAGGAAGGGCAGTTCGTCAAAAAAGGGGAGTTGCTGTTTCAGATCGACGCGCGCGCCTTCGAAGTAGCACTGGCCCAATCGAAAGCGAACTACCAGCGTGACCAGGCGCAACTGGAAAACTCGCTGCGCGACAAACAGCGTTTTGCGGAACTTAATCGCCAGATGCAAGGGTCCACCTCCGCCCAGCAGCGCGATACCTCCAGCACCAATGCCGCGATGCTGGCGGCCACAGTGGCTGCCGACAAAGCCGCGGTGGATCTGGCCGAGCTCAACCTGAGCTACACGCAAATCCGCGCACCCATCGATGGCAAGACCGGCGCGGTATTGATCCAGCCCGGCAACATGATCAACGGCACCGGTGCCAGTGGCACCCCGCTGGTGACCATTGCTGAAGTGCATCCGGTGAAAGTTTCGTTCACGCTGTCGCAGGCCGAATTGCCGCGCATTCAGGCGCGCCAGCGCAACGGCCAGATTCTGGCGGTGCTCGACGTGCAGGATGTGAATGGTCATAACCTGGTGGCGCCGGTTGACTTTATCGGCAACACCGTTAGCGCCCAGAGCGGCACCATCGAGTTGCGCGCGACTTTCCCCAACGATGATTTGTCGCTGGTGCCGGGGCAGTTGGCCAATGCCACCGTGCAACTGGCTGACATCCCCGACGCGCTGGTGATTCCGCGCGAAGGCGTCAACGACAGCCCCAATGGCCCGTTTGTGTACATGGTGGTGGGGGAGCAGGCCAAACAGGTGCCGGTGAGTGTGCTGTTCGACGATGGCACCAATGCTGCGATTTCCGGTGCGCTCACGCCGGGTGCGGATGTCGTCATCGAAGGTCAGTTGCGGGTAGTGCCC